>JASLCA010000363.1 GCA_030146225.1 Sphingobacterium sp.
TGGTACTATAAGTATTTCGTTCGTGCTGGAACACCTAAAATCTAACATTAAGATTACAATAAGGAGCCTAAACTGAAAGCCAACAGGCTTATTCTTATGGCATATTTGCGTATGTTTGCAACATATTTCAAAGCATTATGAGTAAAAGAACAAAAACCATCTTTTTAGGTTTGTGTATCATCGGGTCATTTTTTATCTATTGTGTATTTTATTATTCCAATATGCTTAAAAATGCGCCTTACCGTTTTTCTGATTTTGAATCCATCAATATTCAGTACGGCTTGCGTGACTCCATGTTGAATAGCTATAATACTGCAACGCAGGATTACCAGTACCTAAACAAATCCAATGAGCTTGTGAAGGAAAAACTAAAGCTTTCTGACGATGATTTGTTGTTTCTACATAGAAAAGCAATGGAGATGGGCTTTTGGAATGTGGATAATGATATGACTACCCCACGTGAGGACAGCACGGCTGGCTTAAAGGTTCCCCGTTATATTTTAACCTATAGCTACAAGGATAAAAGTAAAGAGGTTGTTCTAGATGCGGACTATCCTGGCAACCAGAAGATGAAGGATGCTGCCAAGACTACCATAGAAAAGGTATTAGATAGAATCAACGTTACCCAAGCGCGTAAATAAGATGCTGAATCGATCACTATAAAGTACAAAACCTTCCTTTGGAAGGTTTTTTTTGTTTAAGCCCGCTTGAGAGATGGTCTAAACTTATTCCATACTTAATAGGGAGCTAATATTAAGTTAACAGGCAAGCTGCATCTTTGTGTCAGAGTAATTTTTGTTCATAATGTTATGGTTAGTATGCAGGCCTATTGTGAAATACGCTGTAGCAAGATTTGTTTGTTTCAAATGTGAAAAAAGGTCGTTCTTTGGTTAGGGACGACCTTTTTCATTTGCAAATGAGCGCAAATCATCGGATGCCGGCAATTCAAATACTTCTAAGTGAAAGTATTTAATAGCGGCAAAAAGATGGTCAAAGATGTCGGCCATTGCATTCTCATAGAATTCCCATTCGGTACTTGTGGTAAACATATAAAGCTCCAAGGGTAGCCCATGCTCATTTGGGGGTAGTTGTCGTACCATTAACATCCTATCTTGATGTATATTGGGGTTGTTTTTAGCATAGCGTGTAATATAGGCTCTAAACATGCCGATATTGGTAATCCTACGTCCATTTACCAAAACCGTGGAATCTGTATTGGCCTGGGCATTGAAGTCTTCAATCTCCTGCTGCCGTTCTTGGATAAATGCTGCTAAGAGCTGAATCTTTTTTAAGGCATCGATTTCATCTTCTGTCAGGTACCGAATTGAGGAGATCTTAATATTGATGGCACGCTTAATACGGCGGCCTCCAAACTGCTGCATACCGCGGTAGTTTTTAAAGGAATCCGTCAGTAGGGTATGGGTGGGAATGGTTACAATTGTTTTGTCAAAGTTTTGCACCTTCACATTATTGAGGTTAATCTGTAAGACGGTTCCATCTGCACCATACTTGGTCATTTCAATCCAGTCGCCTACGCGAACTGAATCATTGGCAGATACCTGTATACTCGCTACAAAGCCTAATATGGTGTCCTTAAAGACCAGCATCAGGATTGCTGAGGCAGCCCCTAAAGAGAGTAAGAAAGACCAAGGCGAGACGCCTGTAATAATAGAAAAGACAAACATCCCGCCAATAAATATGAGGAAAATCTGAATAACCTGTAAGTAGCTGTCTAAGGGTTTGTCTACAAAGCTATTGCGCTCATGCACGATATCTCTTAAGGTTTTCAATACCCCATTGATCAACCTATAAATCATAAAGACGATAAAGACTGTAGAGAGCTTAAATATAGCAGATGCCCATACAGGGGAGTCTACAAATACAATTGGTAGTAGTTGTTGGGCTATTAAAAGCGGGATAAGATGACTGATATTATCCAGAATCTTATGTTCAATGAGTAGATCGTCCCAGGTCGTCTTGGTGCGCTGGATAATCTTTACAAAGACTGATTTTAATATTTTTCGGATGATATAATCAATTAAGATCAAGCCTGTCACAATCCCTATCAAGAGGAGTGTAGAGGTGATAAATTGAGACAGATCACCACTTAAGCCCGTCTTTTCCATCTGGGCTAAGGACCAATCAAAAACCTTATTGTTTCGAGTTGAATCTACAGTTATAAAGTCGTTATTTTCCATGTGCGTAACAAATATACATAAAAGCAAAAAAGTGACGCGTAGCGTCACTTTTTAATATTATAAGGTTGTCCTATCGTGCTTATGCTTAAAGAGGACAGCAAAGAGTATCGCAATCACTAGCGTATAGCCTGCAAAGGCTAACCAGATGTTGTGCCAGTCCTTTAAAAAGATATGGGCACTTAGGATACCGCTATTTCCAATGGCAACGCCTTGAGCTTGAACAAGGCTGATTAAAGTATTATTGCTCGCCTCGGTATGTAGGTAGCTGGCCAAGGCATTGATATCCGTAAAGGATAGGGTGAAATACTGGTCTATAGCCCAGCCCGATATTAAGCTTCCCAAGACAGCTCCAAATCCATTGGTCATCATCATAAATAAGCCCTGTGCAGAGCTTCTAATATGCGAGTTGGTGGAGGTTTCTACAAATAATGAACCTGAGATATTGAAGAAATCAAAGGCCATACCATATACAATGCAGGAGAGTACGATCATCCATAAGCCTGCTCCTGGATCTCCATAAGCAAACAAGCCAAATCGAAGCACCCAAGCAAACATGGATATTAACATAACGTTCTTTATCCCAAATCGTTTTAGAAAGAAGGGTATAGCTAGGATAAACAAGGTCTCAGATATTTGGGAGATCGACATAATAATGGTCGAAAACTTTACGACAATGGAGTCCGCATACTTTGGGTAAAACTTAAATTCATCCAAAAATACATCCCCATAGGCATTGGTTAATTGTAGTGCACCGCCCAAAAACATGGAGAAGATAAAGAACAAAGCCATCTTATAATTGCTGAATAGCTTGAAGGCTTCCAGCCCAAATGTTTGGACAAAGGTTTGGTTCTCCGACTTACTATTCTTGGGAGGACATTTAGGCAATGTCAGGGCAAACAGACTTAAGGCTACTGCGGCAGCTCCTGCAATATGAAATTGATGTGCAGTAGCTTTATTCCCCGTTAAGTTGACAAGCCACATGGCTGCAATAAAGCCTACCGTACCCCAAACTCGAATGGGCGGGAATGATTTAACTAAATCATAATTGCCAGAGGTAAGTGCCGTATAGGATATTGAATTTGATAAGGCTAGGGTGGGCATGTAGAAACACATGGCCAATAGGATTACGTAAAAGAATACCTGCGGGTCATTTACTTGGGGTAGATAGATAAGCGTGACTGCGTAGAGGAGGTGTAAGATGCTGTAAAGTTTTTCAGCATTGATCCAACGGTCTGCTATAATCCCCATAAGGGTCGGCATAAAGAGTGAGGCGATGCCCATGGTGGCGAAGATTGCACCAAATTGGGTGCCGTCCCAATTTTTAGTGCCAAACCAGTAGTTCGCTATTGTGATTAACCAAGCCCCCCAAACAAAAAATTGGAAGAAACTCATAATGGTTAATCGTAGTTTGACTGACATATGATAGAATTAATTAAGATTTTCTTCTTTGGATTTCGTCGCGAATCTTTGCGGCAGTCTCATACTGTTCGCTTTCAATTGCCTTGTTAAGGTCAGTCTCCAGTTGTTCATCACTTAAACTGTCATAGGTCGTTTTACGCTTTTTTTGGAGCGGTTCTTCTTCTTCGGTCTTAAAGACAGCATCCTCCTGGGCGGTAGGATTGTCCAAGTTTTCTAAGAAAGCTAAATCATTGGATTCAATCACGATTCCAGATGCATCCATTATAAAGTCATAGGTGTATATGGGCGCATTAAAGCGAACCGCTAAGGCCACTGCATCTGAGGTTCGGGCATCTATTTCTATAGGGCTTCCACCATTGGAACAGCTAATTCTGGCATAGAAAATACCATCAATCAGGTTGTAGATCAATACTTCCTGAATAACAATACTAAAAGTGTCCGCGAAGGTTTTAAAAAGATCATGTGTTAATGGTCTACTGGGCTGCATCTTTTCGATCTCAACCGCAATAGCTTGTGCTTCAAACCCGCCGATAATAATAGGTAAACGACGGTTTCCTCCAACTTCTCCTAATACCAAAGCATAGGCGCCAGATTGTGTTTGACTATAGGATAATCCAACAATATCTAATTTGATTTTCTTCATTCTTAAACCCTTACAGAAAACAAAGATGCTAATATTCGCGGCAAAATAAAAATGGCCAGACGTAATATATTAGTGTCTAGCCATTTACTTTGTTTCAATGTATCTGTTTAGTTGTTTTTATACGCTTTAAATGCTTCAATAAGCTTGGGGACGATTTCAAAAGCGTCACCTACGATGCCATAATCCGCAACTTTGAAGAATGGGGCTTCTGGATCCTTATTGATTACAACAATGGTTTTTGAGGAGCTAACCCCTGCTAAATGCTGTATTGCACCGGAGATGCCTATGGCAATATAAAGGTTCGGACTTACTGCAATCCCTGTCTGTCCAACGTGCTCAGCATGGGGTCTCCAACCAGCATCTGAGACAGGCTTAGAACAGGCTGTAGCGGCTCCTAATACTTCGGCAAGTTCTTCGATCATACCCCAGTTTTCTGGGCCTTTCATTCCTCTTCCTGCGGAAACGACAATTTCAGCTTCTGGTAAGGAAACCTTGTCCGTAGCACGCACTATTTCTTTAATGACTGTCGATAGATCTGAAGCGGCTACAGCTGCTTGGTAGTTTTCTATGCTGACAGTTACTGGGTTTTCTTGAAGCTCAAAGGCATTATTGCTCAGCGATATTACACGATTTGCGGCAGTTAATTGCTCGGTGGCAATGGCTTTACTGGAGAAAACACTTCTTTTAATCTCCCAGGTATCCCCTGAAATGCTAGGCAGCGCAATAGCTGCAACGCCTAAGGCTGCATCTAGTTTAGCAGCAATGCGAGGTGCTAAGCCTTTTCCACTAAAGGTATTGGATAAAAGTATGGTACTTGCCCCTTTGCTATTAGCAACTTCAGCAATCACCGAAGCATAGGCTTGGTTAACAAATTTGCCCAGTTCTTCTGTGTTTACTTGGATTACCTTTGCAATCCCATATTGTCCTACTTTGTTAAGTTCAGCGGCATCAACTTTCCCGATACTAATTGCCTGTACCTCTTGGTTGGTAAGGTCCGCAACAGCTTTGGCATAAGAAAGCACCTCAAAAGCAGATTTCTTAAATACGCCGTCTGCATTTTCTATATATACTAATATTGACATAAAATTCTTCTTAAAAGGGTTATTAAATTACTTTCGCTTCACTGTGTAGACGTTGTACTAAGTCTGCTACCTCATTGCTATCAATCAGCTTCACTGCACCTCTTGCGGCAGGGCTTTCATAACTACTAATATTCGATAATGCAGGGACTTCCACTGCTTCGATAACGTTTAGTGGTTTAGTACGGGCAGTCATAATGCCACGCATATTTGGGATTTTAGCTTCCGCTACTCCCTCAGCAGTTCCAACGACTAAGGGCAGGGTTGCGGTAAGGATTTCCTTCCCACCTTCGATCTCGCGCTCTACAGTAGCAGCATTGCCATCTAGCTCTAGTTTTTTAGCAATTGAAACAGAGGGGATACCTAATAGCTCCGCAATATAGGCTTGTACTTGCGTACCATTGTAATCAATAGATTCTCTACCTGTAAGGATAAGATCAAATTGTTGAGACTTGGCATAGGCCGCAATCTGATGCGCCACAAACCAAGCATCCCGCGCAACTGCATTTACACGTACTGCTTCATCTGCACCAACCGCTAAAGCTTTGCGTATAGTGGCTTCTGAAGCAACTTCGCCAACGTGTATTACCGTAACGCTTGCCTTCCCACCTTCGGCCAGTTCTACAGCCTTGGAGAGTGCGATTTCATCATAAGGATTGATAATAAACTGCACGCCGGCACTATTGAAGGTGCTATTGTTGTCGGTGAATGTTATTTTAGATGTGGTATCAGGCACATTGCTTATGCAAACTAATATTTTCATACTGTATCATTATTTTATGAACGTCGGAACGTTCGGTTTAAATCAAACGGTTGTTTTGTATACCTACTTTAACAAACCTATCATTTTTTTAAAGGAATTACAATACATATAATGCAGACTTCTGACTAAATTTTTAGCCTGCTATTTTATGATTTTGTAAAATCTTGTCTTCACTCCCTTGTAAAACGGCTGTTTAGCTCGAATTGTTTTAGATTTTTTAGGTTTTTAGCAAAAAATGCTATGAAATAGCTAAGGTCAATGAATTGTCATTTTTCTATGCTTGCATAGTAATTAAAGCTTTGACTTTTCATTTGCTTAGTTTTTGTATTTTTGTAATCTAAACAAGCAATATAATGTCAAATAGAACTGCAGATCTGCTGGCTTTCTTAAGCGAAAGTCCTAATGATCCCTTTTTAAAATATGCCTTAACCATGGAATACAAGAAAATGGGGGAGGATCAACTAGTAAGGGCTGGATTTGAGGATTTAATCCAAAATCATGGGGATTATGTAGGCACCTATTACCATTATGCCAAGTTCTTAGAACTTGCAGGGGAGAAGGACAAGGCGTTGCAGATTTATCAAATAGGCATGGAGGTGGCTCAACGCCTTAAAAACCGTCATGCGTATGGCGAATTGCAATCCGCCTATAAGTTAGCGATGGGCTTAGATGAAGATGATTGGGAGGACGATTAGTTTAATGCCCTTTCTTTTCCTGTTCCTTCCATTGCTGAGCAAAGGATTTGTCGGCCATCTTTGGTAACTCACGTTGTTTTCCCCATGATTTCTTAAAGAAGTAGCGCATAAAGAAATTCTTGATATTTGCCCCGAAGAAATCCATTAGCTTTCGGCGTTGGATGGCATAGGTAAAGCCTTTCCATGCTTTTTTCTCTGCGCTGGAGCTCAGGTCTTTTGCTACTGCATCACGACGATTCAGCAGCAGCATCTTTTGGATATCAATGCCTACAGGACAGACTTCTGTGCATTTCCCGCAGAGGGTAGATGCATCACTTAAGTGCTTAAAGGACTTCATGCCTTGTAGGTGTGGGGAGATTAGGGAGCCAATGGGCCCTTGATAAGTTGTCTGATAGGTGTGACCTCCAATATTCTGGTAAACGGGGCAGACGTTTAAGCATGCTCCACAACGAATGCAGTACAGGCCTTGACGCTGTTCTTTCTCCGCCAATAAGTTAGTCCGTCCATTGTCCAATAGGATAACGTACATCTCTTCAGGCCCGTCGGTCTCGTAAGGCTGACGCGGACCACTGATCAAGCTATTGTATACGGTCAGGTTTTGACCTGTTCCGTGGGAAGCCAGCAAGGGCCAAAATAAGTCTAAATCTTCTAACTTAGGAATAATTTTCTCCATACCTACCACTGCAATATGCACTTTGGGAAAGGTTGTGGTAAGACGGGCATTTCCTTCGTTTTCGGTGATGGCAATACTGCCACTGTCGGCAATTAGGAAATTAGCTCCTGTAATGCCTATAGCTGCTTGGGTATACTTTTCTCTTAACAGCTCTCGCGCTTTCAGTGTCAGCTGCTCAGCCGTGGCATCCAAAGGCATGTCAAATTTTTCATGAAATAGCTTTGCAATGTCTTCCAAGCTTAAATGCATGGCTGGCGTAACAAAATGATATGGCTTCTGTCCAAGCAGCTGTATAATAAACTCGCCTAAATCACTTTCTATCGTTTCTACGCCTAGTTTTTCTAAGAATTGATTGAGCTCAATCTCCTCTGTAGCCATAGATTTTGACTTTACTACAGACTTGGCATCGTGATCTGCAATAATCTTTTCAATTTCTGCCAAGGCTTCTTCAGCATCATTGGCCCAGATCACTTTCCCACCGCGTTGGCTAAAGTTGGCTTCAAAGTCAAGCAGGTACCGATCTATGTTCTCGATAGCCTTCCACTTGATCATGTTGGCTTTAACCTTGGAGTTCTCTAAATCAAAAAATTTACTCTTGGCGCTGTCAAATGCTTGTTCATACTTGTCTATGCTCTTATTGATAATGTCACGATGCGGTTGTTCAAATGCTTTTTCTGCACTATCTTTTAGAAACTTTTCAGCGATTTGTTGAGCCATAGGGATAATAAACTTTTTTGTTCAGAAGATTCACAAGCGACTATTTAATAGCTTCTTATGTCAGCGGACAATTGTTTAACGAGTATATGTGTAAGAGGTCCGTCTTGACTCAGATACAATCAATACGGACCTCTTCTTTTTTGAGGCAAATAAATTATTTTGTTTTGATGTTCAGCGCTAAGCTTAGTTCATCCAACTGCTGCTGGGCGACTGTGGCTGGGGCGTCAATCATCATATCTCTGCCAGAATTGTTCTTTGGAAATGCGATCACATCACGGATACTGTCTAAGCCAGCAAAGATGGAAACTAAGCGATCAAGACCAAAGGCTAAGCCACCATGTGGAGGCGCACCATAGGTGAAGGCTTCCATAAGGAAACCAAATTGTTTCTCAGCTTCTTCTTTTGTGAATCCAAGATGTTTGAACATTAAGGATTGCAAGGCACTATCGTGTATACGGATGGAACCCCCACCAATTTCTACACCGTTTATCACCAAGTCATATGCATTTGCACGGACTTCGCCTGGAGCGCTGTCTAATAAAGTGATATCCTCAGGCTTTGGCGAGGTAAATGGGTGGTGCATGGCGTGAAAGCGCTCAGAAGCCTCATCCCATTCTAGCAATGGGAAGTCAATTACCCATAATGGAGAAAACTTGTTCTTATCTCGTAAGCCCAATTGCTGTCCCATCTCCAAGCGAAGCTCATTGAGTTGCTTACGGACTTTATCTGCTCCTCCTGCCATGACCAACATTAAATCTCCTGGCTCAGCAGCAAATGCTTGTGCCCAGGCTTGTAGATCTTCGGCAGAGTAGAATTTATCCACGGATGATTTTATAGTGCCATCTTCATTGTAACGAGCATACACTAGTCCAGTAGCTCCAATCTGCTGACGCTTTACAAAGTCCGTTAAGGCATCCAATTGCTTTCTGGTATAGTGGGCACATGCTTTTGCATTAATCCCAACGACGAGCTCTGCTGCATCAAAGACTGGGAAGCCCTTGTCTTTTGTGAGCGCATTTAACTCGACAAACTGCATCTCAAATCGGGTATCAGGCTTGTCTGATCCATACAGGCGCATTGCATCTGCATAGGTCATCCGAGGCACAGTGCCCAAATCAATGTCTTTTACATGCTTAAAAAGATGCTTAGTAAGGCCCTCAAACATGTTTAATATATCTTCTTGCTCCACGAAAGCCATCTCACAGTCAATCTGTGTAAACTCCGGCTGGCGGTCAGCACGTAAATCTTCATCACGGAAACATTTTACAATCTGAAAGTATCGGTCAAAGCCAGATACCATCAACAGTTGTTTAAATGTTTGTGGGGATTGTGGTAAGGCATAAAATTCTCCTGGATTCATACGCGATGGTACCACAAAGTCACGTGCACCTTCTGGAGTAGACTTAATCAACATCGGCGTTTCAACCTCTAAGAAATTCTCGCTATCTAAGTACCGGCGTATTTCTTGCGCCATTTTATGACGTAAGACTAGGTTTTCACGAACAGTATTCCGACGTAAGTCTAAATACCGAAACTTCATGCGGATATCATCCCCACCATCTGTCTCATCTTCAATGGTAAATGGTGGCAACTTAGAAGCATTAAGAGTTTCCAATGTGGACACTTTGATTTCTACTTCACCCGTAGGCATCTTCGCGTTTTTGCTAGAGCGTTCAATAACAGTCCCAGTTACTTTAATGACATATTCACGACCTAGTTCACGCGCTTGAGCACGTAGGCTCTCATTATCATCGCTATTGAAAGTAAGCTGTGTGATGCCATAACGGTCACGTACATCGATAAAGGTCATACCACCCAAATCGCGGGATTTCTGTACCCAACCACTTAAGGTTACTGCTTTTCCAAGATCGGCTAATGTTAACTCCCCGCAAGTATGTGTTCTGTGCATTATATTCGAAATTTAATCTTACAAAAATATCGGTTTTTTAGGACAATAAAGAATAGAATTTGGCGAGAATGGGGCATTTACGAGAATATTTAAGAGCTAAGCTAGCCTTTCATAGCGGGCAAGTCCTCTTAGTCAGTAGCAGGATTTTACCAAGAGGGGCTATGTGCTTTCTGAAATTCCTATTGCCAAATAGTTAAGGGATGCTGCTGTATACAAGTAGCAGCTTTGTTTTCAGTCTTTTAGTTGTTCTTTTTTAGGTATTACAGCGTTGTAATTGTTTATTCACTTATATTTGGGCGTTATTTTTAATTGCTAAATGTATCCAGAAACCTAGTAAATAGCTGTAGGATAAAGGAAAGTAACATAATTGGAATTGCTTTGTTGCCTATTTGAAATGCGCGCTAAGTAGGACCATCATAATTGAACATAAAACAGGTTTAAGCTACCTTATGGAAAAGAAAATAACCGTGCCTTTTACGGGCTATGAAAAGTTTGTCATTTTTATTTTAGCCATTACCCAATTTACGGTTATCCTAGATTTTATGGTGATGTCTCCGCTTGGGGATTTGTTATTGAAATCCTTGGACATGAATACCCAAGATTTTGGAATCGCTGTTTCAGCCTATGCCTTTAGTGCAGGAGTGTCGGGGCTATTAACGGCTGGCTTTGCTGACAAGTTTGATCGCAAGAAATTACTCCTCTTCTTTTACATTGGATTTATCGTGGGCACCTTGTTCTGTGCCTTAGCAGATTCCTATGCAAGCTTGGTGGCGGCGCGTATTTTTACAGGCTTATTTGGAGGCGTAATTGGCTCCATCTCTATGGCTATTATCACCGATATCTTTCGTTTGGAGCAGCGTGGCCGGGTGATGGGCTTTGTGCAAATGGGCTTTGGAGCTAGTCAGGTGCTAGGGATTCCTATTGGCTTATATATTGCGCACAAATGGGCCTGGGAAGCGCCCTTCTTTATGATAGTGATCTTGTCTGTTGTTATCGCCATAAGTATTGCTGCATGGCTAAAACCCGTTAAGGAGCATTTGGCAATCCAGCAAGACAAAAAGGCGTTATTGCATTTGTTTCATACGGTTAAAAATAAAGACTATCGTATAGGCTTTATGGCTACGGCCATGCTGTCAATAGGGGGCTTTATGATGATGCCTTTCGGCACTGTTTTCGCCGTTAATAACCTTTCCGTTAGCGAGGAACAATTGCCTCTGCTCTTTATGATTGCTGGACTTAGTTCCTTAACGGTTATGCCATTTGTAGGTAAGTTAAGTGACCGTATGAGTAAGTTTAAGCTTTTCGCCATAGCGAGTGGCTTGCTAATGTTGGTTACGGTTGTTTACACCAACTTATCTATTACCCCCTTTTGGTTTGTAGTTGTCTTGAATATCCTGATGATGATGGGCATTATGGGACGCATGGTGCCTTCATCGGCGCTGAATAGTGCTGTGCCAGAGATGAAAGATCGTGGGGCTTATATGAGTATTAATGCTTCCCTTCAACAGATCTCGGGTGGTGTGGGGGCAGCTATTGCTGGACTGATCGTTTACCAGCAAAGCAAAAGCAGCCCTTTAATTAATTATGAGATTGTGGGCTTTGTTGTGGTTGTGATCTCTTTGCTGGGTATCTTTCTGATGCGTAGGGTGGATGGATTAGTAAAGCGGAAGGGAGATGGGGCAGTGCCGACTAAGTCAGATGAGGCAGACCAGGATAAGGAAGGAGAGCTTTAGATCCATTTTTTTGATAAATATTTATAGTTAAGGAGCAAATGGCTCCTTTTTTTACTTGCAGCTATTGCAGTTTTAATTCTTGTATTTATATTTGCTACACTATTTATTAAACATATTATGAGCGCTATAAGGCTTTATCAGCTTGCTTGTTTGGTCTTTGCAGTAAGTGTTGCGTTGATTACATCATGTTCGAAG
>JASLCA010000381.1 GCA_030146225.1 Sphingobacterium sp.
AGGAGCCTGAGCCCATACGGGCCCCAAATCTCTCGACCATAGGCCCTACATAGGCACCTGTGGCCAAAATCATCTTTGGCTGCAACTTTACAAGCTCTTGCATACGCTTGAAACGGCTTGTCGACCATTCCGATAGTTTGTTCGTGCCGGTAATTACTGAGTTGCCTTGCGCATCAAGTGGTTCACCTTCGTTAATTAATAGGACTACCTTGTCTTTAATATCAAGGTCCTTTAAATCATTATGCTTGGCATCTTGTATGCCATAGCCAATCACAATAATCTCAGCAGCTTCGAAGCCAGCAAATGAATTAGACCCTTGTACAAAGAAATCCTTCGCCTGTTGGTATTCCTTGCCATTGACTAGAAATTGATCTACCTGATAAGATTTTTTGATAAGCTTTACTGGTTGAAAATAACTGCCATCTACTGGTGCTTTTAAACCCAAGGATTTAAAGTGATCAGCAATATATTGCGCAGCCTTTTTACCGCCTTCTTGCCCAGTACCTCTGCCTTCAAACTCAGGGGAGGCCAAGATTGTCAAATGTTTTCTTGCAGAGGCCTCTGTAAAGAGATCTGCATATTTTATTTGAACAGGATCCTGCGCAACCGCACAACTATATACGGCCGGAATAAGGATCAGCGTTTTTAACCAGTTTTTTATCATAATTTAATGAGATTAGTTAGTTACAGGCAATTTTGCCTACTCTATTTGCATGTCTGCCACCTTCAAAATCTGTGGTTAAGAATGTCTTTGCAATTTTCTTAGCCAATTCTATATCTACAAATCTAGCTGGAATACAGATAATATTTGCATCATTATGTTGACGTGCTAAAGCCGAGATTTCATTCTGCCAAGCTATGGCTGCACGAATACCTTGATGCTTGTTAGCTGTAATCGCTACCCCATTTGCAGAACCGCAAATAAGGATACCCAATTCATTTTCTTTGTTTTCAACACTTGTTGCTACTGGATGTGCAAAATCAGGGTAATCTACAGAGTCCGTATTTGCTGGGCCAAAATCACTTACTTCATAGCCTTCTGCTTGTAAAAATTCTATAATTGCTGATTTGTATTCAACACCTGCGTGATCACTTCCGATTGCAATTTTTTTTGACATGATATCTCTTTATTTTAGTTGTTACTATTTAGTTCTGCGTTGCGTACTTGGCCTCTAGCATATGCCCTGACATCCGCCTTCAACGGTATTCTGGATCATTTACTTCTTATAAAACTCTCTTTCGGCTTCGTCTTTCTTCTTCTTTACATTGGCTGATACCATTATGCTCAACTCATAGAGTATAAACATTGGCGCACTAACCGTTAAGAGCGTAATTACATCTGCGGTAGGCGTAATAATAGCGGCAATAATCAAAATAATTACAGCAGCATAGCGTCTACTTGCACGCATAAATGCGGGGGTCATTAAGCCCAACTTGGATAAGATAAACACCAATATTGGCAATAAGAATACCACCCCACATCCCAATGTTAGGGTTGCTATAGTCGATAGGTAGGAGTCAATCGTAATTTGATTTGTAATCTGATCACTTAAGGACACATTGGCCAAGAAGTTGACGGATAAGGGGACGACTATATAATAGCCGAATAATGCACCTAAAACAAATAGGATGGATGCATAGAGTACAAAGCCTCGGGCTGATTTCCTTTCCATTTCTGTAAGGGCCGGCTTTACAAACAACCAAACCTCAAATAAAAGATAGGGAAAGCCTAGGGCTACTGCCATTAGCAAACAGGAGTTTATCTGCAACATAAATTGTCCAGCCAACTCCGTGTTAATAATATTGAATGGTATTTTCTCTACACAAAAGCCGTCGAGACTTAATAGTGCGCCCATCTTACACATCATACGGTAAGTCCAAAAATCTAGGTTTTTGGGCCCCATAATTATCTGATTGAATACAAAATCGTAAAATGTAAAGGATAGAATGGCAAACACTGCAATAGCGATCACTGATCTTATAATATGCCAACGTAGTACTTCTATATGGTCGAAGAATGACATTTCGGCTTCTAGGGTACTACCTTTTTCTTTGATAGCTTTAATTAGTTCTTGAGACTTTGACATTTTAAATTTTTAATTCCGGTCAGAAACAAAAATACCATTCTTATTGATAAGAATGGTATTTTCTATGTATTGTAAAGGAAATTTTATTAAACTTCTTCTTCAGGATACTCCGACAAGTCGAAAGTCTCCATAAATTTAGTTGTAAAATTACCTGCTCTAAAATTCGGATCCCGCATTAAGCGTATGTGAAGCGGTATTGTAGTCTTAATACCTTCAATAACAAACTCGCTTAAAGCTCGTTCCATGGTGCAGATTGCTTCTTCACGCGTTTGCGCTGTACAAATCAATTTGGCAATCATGGAATCGTAATTTGGCGGAATAGAATAACCTGCATATACATGTGTATCCACACGTACACCATGTCCACCTGGAGAGTGGAAGGTGGTTATTTTTCCTGGTGACGGGCGGAAGTTATTGAACGGGTCTTCTGCATTAATCCTACATTCGATCGCATGCATAGTTGGCTCATAGTTCTTGCCCGAGATTGGGATACCAGCTGCTACTTTAATCTGTTCTTTGATTAAGTCAAAGCTAATTACCTCTTCGGTTACGGGATGTTCTACTTGAATTCGCGTATTCATCTCCATAAAGTAAAACTTGCGGTGTTTGTCAACCAAGAACTCAATTGTTCCAGCACCTTCATAGTTTACAGCTTTTGCCCCTTTGATTGCCGCTTCGCCCATCTCCGCGCGTAGCTCTGGCGTAACAAATGGGGAAGGAGCTTCTTCCAAAAGTTTTTGATGACGACGTTGTATAGAACAGTCACGCTCTGAAAGGTGACATACCGTACCATATTGATCACCTACGACTTGAATTTCAATATGTCTTGGATCTTCTACGTATTTCTCTAAATAGATGCCGTCATTGCCAAAGGCTGCAGCAGACTCCTGACGAGCAGAATCCCAAGCGGACTCAAACTCTTCATCTTTCCAAATAATACGCATACCACGACCACCACCACCAGCCGTAGCTTTGATAATAACCGGATAGCCAATCTCATTTGAAAGTTGAATGCCTGTTTTTACATCTGGCACTAAACCTTTAGAGCCTGGAATTGTTGGAACACCCGCCGCTTTCATCGTTTCTTTAGCGCTGGCTTTATCGCCCATTCTTTCGATTTGATCCGCTGTTGCACCGATGAATTTTATTCCATACTCAGCACAGATAGCAGAAAACTTCGCGTTTTCAGAAAGGAATCCATATCCTGGGTGGATAGCGTCTGCATTGGTTAACTCTGCAGCAGCTATTATGTGAGGGATGTTTAAATAAGAATCTTTACTTGGAGGAGGACCTATACATACCGCTTCATCAGCAAAGCGCACATGCAAGCTGTCCTTGTCTGCAGTAGAGTATACAGCCACACTTTTAATCCCCATCTCACGACATGTACGTATGATACGAAGGGCTATTTCTCCTCTATTTGCTATTAATATTTTTTTAAACATAAATGTAAAATGATGTTACCATGCGCGAAAAATTCGCTAAAGTTGAGCTGTTCTTGTTTGAAAGACACTCAATTAACTTGGGTCAACCAAGAAAAGTGGTTGATCAAACTCTACAGGCTGTGCATCATTCACAAGGATTTTAACAATTTTTCCAGAAATTTCTGATTCAATCTCGTTAAATAACTTCATTGCTTCGATAATACAGATTACTTTACCTGGAGCGATTTCATCACCTACATTTACGAAAAGAGGCTTGTCTGGTCCAGCTGCACGGTAGAAAGTACCGATCATTGGAGACTTGATGGTAATAAGATTTGCATCGCTATCTGGCGTTACAGGAGCTAAAGCTACTGGTGCTGCCGCAGCGGCTGCTGGAAGTGGAGCGGCTACTGCAGCTACTGGTGCTGGTAAAGGCGCGTTTACATAGGTAGGCTCTTGATTCGTCTTTATCGTAATCTTAAAGTCTTTTTCTTCAATTGCGACTTCATTCACTCCTGATTTTGATACAAATTTAATCAGATCCTGAATTTGTTTAATATCCATACTCATATTTATAGTCGATTTAATTTTAATGTTGTTACGAATTGGTAAAGATAATAAAATATTACGCTTTTGTATATGCCCACTTTAGGTAGATTGCCCCCCAAGTAAAGCCACCACCAAAGGCTGCTAATAATAAATTGTCTCCCTTTTTTAATTTTTCTTCCCATTCCCACAAGCAAAGTGGAATTGTGCCGCTGGTTGTATTTCCATATTTATGGATGTTTACCATTACTTTTTCTTCAGGAAGGCCAGCTCTTTCAGCTGTTGCATCAATAATACGCTTGTTGGCTTGATGTGGTACCAACCAAGCAATATCTTCGGATGAAAGATTGTTTCTTTCCATCACCTCAGCAGCTACATTAGCCATGTTGGTCACCGCAAACTTAAAGACGGTACGTCCTTCTTGATAAGCGTAATGCATGCCATCATCTACCGTTTGGTAGCTAGCTGGGTTAAGCGAGCCACCTCCTTTAATATTTAGGTAGGGAGCGCCAGCGCCATCTGTTTTTAAGACTGCATCGATCAGTCCGTTGCCCTCCTCGTTTGGTTCTAATAAAACGCATCCACAGCCATCTCCAAACAGGATGCAGGTGTTTCTGTCGTTATAATCAACTACCGCTGACATCTTATCGGCACCCACAACAAGCACCTTCTTGTGTTGTCCTGAAGCGATAAACTGTGCACCGGTGTTTAGGCCAAAAAGAAAGCCTGAACAGGCTGCTTGAAGGTCATATCCCCACGCATTGATAGCACCCACCTTCTCCGCAAGGAGATTGGCAGTAGCTGGGAATAGCATATCTGGTGTACTGGTACAGAAGATGATTAATTCGATTTCTTCGGCAGAAATGCCGCGTTTTTCTAAAAGACCAAGAACCGCAGGCACCGCTAAATCAGAGGTTGCTTTTCCTTCTCCTTTGAGGATGCGTCGCTCTTTGATACCTGTACGCGAGACAATCCATTCATCATTTGTGTCAACCATAGTTTCCAGCTCCTGGTTTGTCAGGATATAATCTGGAACATAGCCATGTACCGCAGTTATTGCAGCGTGAATTTTTGACATATTAATTTAGTTGAAAGCAGATTTGATCTTGTCTACGATTTTAGACGTAATCATCTCTCTTGAAAGTAAAACCATATTCTTAATAGCTTCTGGAGTCGAGATGCCGTGGCCAATAATAACGGGTGCATTCACCCCCAAGATTGGACTTCCGCCATACCGCTCGTAATTGAACCTATCAAAAAATTCGTCCTTCATGCCTTTCTTTAAGGTGATAACATAAAATGTTTCAGCAAGCTTTAATACAACATTTCCCGTGAAACCATCACAGATGTATACATCAGCTGAATCAGAGAATAAATCTCTACCTTCTGAATTGCCAATAAAATTTATTTTATTATTTTCCTTGAGTAAGGGATAGGTTGCTATTGTTAGGTTGTTTCCTTTTTCCTCTTCTTCACCAATATTGAGTAGGCCTACCTTAGGATTGTCAATACCATAAATATGTTGAGCGTAAAGACTACCCAAAATGGCAAACTGGTTCAGCATCTCTGGTTTACAGTCTGCATTTGCTCCGACATCCAAGAGGATTCCGAATCCGTTTTTAATTTTAGGTACATTGGTTGCAATGGCCGGTCTTATGACACCGGGAATAGCTTTCACGCTGAACATGGCTCCGACAAGCATCGCACCGGTATTTCCTGCCGAAGCAAAGGAATCTATTTTACCGTTTTTAAGCAGTTCGAATCCCTGTGCAATGCTGGAATTGGGTTTTTGACTAATCGCTTTGGTCGGATGTTCATGCATACTAATTGCCTCCGGCGCATGGATGTAGTCGAAATTATCGGGGTTTGCACCAGCCTGCTTTAACCGTTCTAAGGTGTCCTGCTGGTCTCCGATAAGCACTAGACGTTGATCGTCTTTGAGCACTTTTTGGGCCTCTATGGCTCCTGATATTGTGGAATTAGGCGCGTAATCTCCACCTAATACATCTAAACCAATCTTCATTCGTTATTATTTTATACTCAATAATACGCAAAAACATCCCAAATTAAAGTATAAAAATTGAGTTTTACACCTATTTGGGATGTTGAATTTTTTGAATGATGTCGTTAGACAGCAGCGGTGTTTTCAATAATCAATTTACCGTTGTAATATAAGTTTCCATCAACTGTGTATGCACGGTGAGGTGTATGAACAGCGCCAGTCTCTTTACATACGGTTAATGTAGGACTAACTGCTTTATAATGTGTTCTTCTTTTGTCTCTTCTTGATTTAGAAGTTTTACGCTTTGGATGTGCCATCTCGTATTTGTGTTTTAGTTATTTTTAATATTCTTTAATATATCCCAACGCGGGTCTATTTTTTCTGCTGAATCCTCTGATTCGTCCTCTTTCACTTCGTTGCTCATCTTGGAAAGCATCTCTGGGTCACAGCTAATGTTAATCCCTTGCTCGGTACATTTACTGTAATAGGGAACACGTACATTTATATATTCGTACAAGAGGTTCGCTATATCCAACTCAAATTCTGCTTTTGATAAAATTAGAACTTCCTCTGTGTTATCTTCCCACTCTTCCTCCGTGAATTTGACA
>JASLCA010000023.1 GCA_030146225.1 Sphingobacterium sp.
TTCTGCTCTGCAGCCTCTACACGACCGATAATTTGTGCAGGGATGCCATATGATTCAGAGATGGCGATAATGTCAGCCGCAATTTCTTCGGATACGTATAACTCCATACGGTGGCCCATATTAAATACCTTGTACATCTCTTCCCAAGAGGTGTTGGATTGCTTTTGAATTAAGTCAAACAAGACTGGGGTAGGGAAAAGATTGTCCTTAACCACGTGTACCTTGTCGACAAAGTGCAATACCTTCGTCTGTGCACCACCTGAACAGTGAACCATACCATCGATCTGTGCACGGTATTTGTCTAGGATCGTTTTGATAACAGGCGCATAGGTTCTTGTCGGAGATAAGACCAATTTACCAGCAGTAATCTGCTCCCCATTCTCAACTGTAATCAGGTCTGTCAGCTCGCAGCCTCCTGAGAATACCAATTCACTAGGAACGGCAGGGTCATAAGTCTCTGGGTATTTTGTTGCAATCGTTTTATTAAAGACATCGTGACGTGCTGAAGTAAGTCCATTTGAACCCATTCCACCATTGTATTCACTTTCGTAAGTAGCCTTGCCATAGGAAGCTAAGCCTACTACTACATTGCCTGCTTGGATTCTATGGTTAGAAATTACGTCTTCACGCTTCATTCTACAGGTTACGGTACTGTCTACAATAATCGTACGTACCAAATCACCTACATCCGCCGTTTCACCTCCTGTGGAGTGAATGCCAATGCCTAGGGCACGCAATTCCGCAAGAATCTCTTCGGTACCATTGATAAGCTCCGCAATCACCTCTCCAGGGATCTGATTCTTATTTCGGCCAATGGTAGATGAGAGTAGGATATTGTCGATCGCACCTACACAAAGTAGGTCATCCAGATTCATAATAATAGCGTCCTGTGCGATGCCTCTCCAAACGGAAATATCACCGGTTTCTTTCCAATAGGCATAGGCTAAGGAGGATTTGGTACCAGCACCATCAGCATGCATAATATTGCACCAAGCCTCATCATTACCCAAGATATCGGGCACTATTTTACAGAAAGCTTGTGGAAACAATCCTTTGTCTATGTTTTTGATAGCATTGTGTACATCCTCTTTCCCAGCGGATACACCTCTTTGGTTGTATTTTAAGTCTGACATTTCGTATGCAAAAATAACAAACCCAATGATATTCTAGTAATCCAAAAGTAACAAATAAAATAAATCCTGAAATTGTATGGGTATTTGCAGCTTTACGGGAGTCCTAGGGATAGGCTCAGCTGCGTAGGATGGGAGCGTTTAAGGCTATTAAACCTACCTATTAGGCCTTAAATAGCGCTAATAGGTAAGTTTTGCCTTGCAGGGAGTTCTCAGGGGATTAATTATTTATTCCACCAGAGGCTGGTTGTAATCAGGTCGTCACCTTGTTGTGACAGGGCTTGCTGGTAATTACTTTTGTTTGTGCGCTGCTCATTCAGCGGGTATACCAGTCTTTTTGGAAGCTCATCGCTCACTTCCGGATCAAAGTAAAAGGATTTTGGCTGATTGTTTACGAGGCCTTGCCATAGTAAGTCTCCTTTTTTGACCAGAAACTTCGGATAGCCTGTGCGTCTGATTTCCGACCAGGCCTCTATGCCCTGTGTGTAGAGCGCAATATATTTCTGGCTTAGCACTGTCTCTTGGGATGCTGGCGGAAGGGCTTGTAGGTAGTCTTGGTACGCTGAACTGCTAACTCCCCATTTCTCCAATGATGCGATTACACCTTTGCGGTAGTGATCTTGATCCCAGTTTTTGTATTCGGCAAGTAGAAATTCTACCTCAGCATATTCCATTAAGATCTCGGCGTAGTTGGCTGCATTTACAATTGTGCCTGGAAGCGACACCTTATTAAAGGGGAGGATGTTTCCGGCTTCTAAGGGGAGTCCATAGGGTTGTCCTACATAAGCGCCTACGTCATTTTTGAGGCTATACTGGGACAATCTAGGGTCCACCGTAGGAAAGGGACCGCGCTGCCCTGTTAGGACTTCAATAATCACATTGGATACGGCATAGTCCTTGCGATTAGCAATTACTGTTGCGCGGTATAGTGGGGCCTCATTGGGCGAACTATTGCTGTATTTAAAACTCGCATTGTCAGCATTACTCGTAAATACCCCTTGGGCAATAGCATCTTCTATATGCTGGGTGGCAAGGCTATTTTCCTTTTTAAGGATGCGGTTGGCTATGCGCAGCCTCAGGCTGTTTGCAAACTTAAACCACTTTTTATGATCTCCTTGGTAGATAATGTCTGACTTCCCAAAGCTGTTTAGACTTTGGTACTTGTAGAGGGTATCGGCGGCTTGATCCAATTCATTCAACAGGTCTAGGTATATCTTTTCCTGCTGCGCATAACGCGGTGTGAGGTTGTCTGGAGATTGTTGTAAGGCCTCAAATTCGGGATCTTTATTGCCATAGGATTCATATGGGATATTCCCAAAAACATCTGTTAGCTGCTGAAAGATAAAGGATTTTAATATCCTGGCTATAGCGATCTGATTACTATTTGTACCGGCTGTTCCGGCTGCTGCAATGGCCTTGGTGGCTTCATTGCTATTGAGCTTAATGATATCATTAAGATTGTTTAATGCAGCATAGGAGGCTGTCCAATAGTTATCTGAACTATTGGGCGAGATGACATAGCGCGAGATATCGGTATAGATATTTTGGGCATAGTATTGAGCAAAAAGTTGTGCACCTGCAATATTTACATCTGTGCCTCGAATGGCATTTATAGCCTGCTTTTCCGCTGTAACCAAGATGGTAGGCGTAGGAACGGTAGGCGGATTGTTTGGGTCGGTGTTGATTTTTGAAAATATATCATCCGAACAGCCTGTCGCTACTAGGCTGAATACTGCGAAAAAGGGAAGATATAGGTGTTTGCTGATTTTCATAGTCTATTAGAATTTAACGTTAAGATTAAAGCCATAGGAGATGGGGGTAGGGATATTTCCGCCTTCAATACCTTGAATGTTTCCACTACCGCTGGTGGCTTCAGGGTCTATGTACTTGCTTTTTGTATAGATATTCCAAAGGTTTCTGCCATAGAGCGAGAAGCCTAGGCTTTTGGCAAACTTGCTGTTTTTAAGGTCAAAGTTGTAGCCAATTGTAAGTTCGCGTAGCTTCACATAGCTGGCATCAAAGATTGAAAATGCTGTCGGCCCATTGTATTCATTACGTGCCCATTGCTGCGCCGAGATATTTGTCTCATTAGGGCTTGTATTGCTTACCGCATAGCTGCCATCTGGATGGAAGGTTACCTCACCCTTGAGGCCATCTAGGACGAGGCCTGTCTCCCGAACTTGATTAGCGGCAGTCTTGTCTAGGATGCCTGCATACATACCGACTTTATAAGTCTGTGAGAAGAATTTACCTCCAACACGGCCATCAATCAGGAAGCCTAGGCTAAAGTTTTTATAGTTGAATTGATTTTGAAAGCCAAAGAGGAAATCGGGCATCACCGAGCCTAGGGGTACTAGTTGCGAGGTGCGCATATAGGTTCCATCGGCTTGTACCATGCGTTGCCCATCTGGGGCATAAACGAAATCATAGCCCAAGAGCTGACCATAGGTCTGGCCTTCGGTTGCGACAAGGCTTACTAGGCTGTTGCTCAGGGTTAGGGTGTTTACGAGTTCATCCAGTTTTACTACCGTGTTTTTATTTTTAGACCAGTTTAGACTGCTATTCCAAGTGAAATCCTGGCTTTTGATGGGGCTGGCATGCAGGCTGATCTCAATCCCTTTGTTATTTATTTTTCCTGCATTTAACACCTTGTACTCATAGCCTAGGGCTGATGAAACTGGTACGGGAAGGATTTGATTGCGGGAGTTGTTGTTGTAATAGGTGACATCTAATCCAATCCGGTTTTTTAAGAATTGTAAGTTAATGCCCGTCTCCCATGAACTCGTTATCTCGGGCTTTAAGGCCGCATTGTTTAGGGTGTTTGGAAGGGAATAGGAAGGGATGCCTTCAAAGGATTGCTGGGCTTTGTAGATCTTGTCCAACTGATAGGGATCTGTATCATTACCTACTTGTGCCCAGCCTAAACGCAGCTTTCCAAAGGATAGCCATGGCAAGTTTTGAAAGCCAGCTAGCTGGCTAAAGACAAAACTACCGGTTGCCGAAGGGTAAAGGAAGGAATTATTGTCCAAAGGCAGGGTGGAAGACCAGTCATTGCGAATCGTTCCATCAAGGTATAAATAGTCCTGGTAGCCCAAGGATACGCTTGCGTAGATGGAAGGTACCCTTTTATGGAATTTATTGTTTTCCACAAAGGTCGTAGAGGCATTTTTTAGGTTGTAGTAATTCGGGATAATAAGTCCGCCCTGCGTAACCCCATAGCTTACTTTGCGCTGCTGGTCCCGTAGGTTGGCGCCAATATTGGCAATTAAGGACAGGGAAGACCAGTTTTTCTTAGCCGTTGCTAAGAATTCATAATTGTATTCATTGAGCTGATTCCCTGTTTCTTCATATTGGGAAGCCGATCTGGAATACATGGCAATGCGGTCTTCGGTTCTGTAATTGTAGATGTCTCCATGTACGCGAGCGGTAAGATTTAACCAGTCGGTCGCTTCATAGGTGAGGCCAAAATTCCCATAGATACGGTCTCTTTTCTCTTCAAGATAACTCTCGTAAGCAGCCCAATAGGGGTTGTCTATAAATCGAGTAGCTTCTGCTAAAGGGGTGTTTTCATGTCCAGTTCTATTCCATGAGATCTGGGTGCCATCCGCGCGCTTGTAGTTTTGAAGTTGTTCAAAGTCTACTTGTACGCCGCCCCATTGGAAGGCATTGAGGATAATTCCTCGGTTGGTCGCACCAGACCAGGGCTTGCCTATGCTGCTGTTGCGTATATAGCTGATATTGGAGTTTAGTACAATTTTCCCTAGGCGGGTTCCACCAGAGAAGTTTATTGTATTGCGGGCCAGGGATGAATTTGGGGTTGTTCCGCCTACATTTTTATTGGTGTAGGAAAAGCGGTAGTTGGTATGGCCGTTGGAGCCTGTAATGGCTAGGTTGTTGGTGTTGGCAAGCCCCGTTTTAAAGAAATAGGCGACATCATGCTTCGGGTAGCTCCAGGGTGTTTCTTTCAGGTAATTAGCTGCATTTTCTGGGTCGAGGGCATACCATTGCAATACCGGGGTGCCATCTAGCTTGGGCCCCCAGCTTTCATCAGAAGCATAGTCAACGATCTTGTAGCTTTTACCATTAAGGGTTGCTTCTTGAAAGACGGTAGCATAGCCCTGACCGTAGAGCTGCTGTCTTTTTGGGAGGCGGATAATATTTTCAAAGTCCAGCCCAGTATTTAGACTGATGCTGACTTGATCGCCTTTGCTACCCTTTTTTGTGGTAATAAGGATAACGCCATTGGCTGCGCGGGAACCATATAAGGCAGCCGCAGAAGGGCCTTTAAGGACGCTAATATTCTCGATGTCGTCTGGGTTAAGGTCTTGAATCATATTCCCAAGGTCTTTTCCTGCACTTCCATTGACCATCGCTGTGCTATTTACGTCGGTATTGTCTATGGGGGTACCATCGATAACATAAAGGGGTTGGTTGTTGCCCGAGATGGAGTTAATCCCTCTTAGGAGTACACGTGTGGAGCCGCCCATATTTCCGCCAGAGGAAATTACCTGTAGGCCGGCTACCTTTCCAGAGATAGCACTTAAGGCATTGGTAGGGCGTGTTTGTAGTTCGGATGACTTAATGTCTTGAACGGCGTAGCCAAGGGCTCTTTTCTCACGGGAGATGCCTAGTGCGGTTACAACGACTTCATGTATGGTAGCGGAGCTTTCTGCTAAGAAGATTACAAGTTCTTGGCTTGGATTAGCGGCTACAATTGTTTGCGGCTTATATCCAATATAGTGAAAGCTGATGGAGTCGCCTGCACTTGCTAGTTGTAGGCTGAAAGTACCATCCTTTGCTGATTGAGTCTGTGCATTTTTAGTACGAATAGATACGCCAGCTAAGGGAGAATTGGCTTGTGAAAGTACGCTGCCCTGAATACGGACTTGAGCGCTTATAAATTGACTTGAAAAAATCAGGGCAATAGAAAGTAGGTAACGAATTTTTGCATTCATAGCTATTTAAAAAAATTAAGCATGTTAATGGATTGGGGGATGGAGCTGTTATTGGAGAATAGCGATTAAACTAGGCTTATTCTCCTAATAGCATTCGTTGGAATGGGCAGTAAAGAGTTCTCATATTTGTCAATTTTGTTTGTTGTTGCCTGCAAATATATAAATTCTATAGGATTAATAGACTATATGTTTTTATTTTTTTATTCCTCCTGGTTTTTATCCTTTAGCTAGATAAAGTATAGCGGGCTTTCGCTATTATTCTATTAATTTTATTTACTTTGCAGTGTTAATTGGAATAGAAAGTAAAAGGATATGATTATACAACCACGTGTAAGAGGTTTTATCTGTTTGACATCGCACCCTGAAGGTACGGCGCAACATGTTAGAGAACAGATAGAATACGTAAAGTCAAAGGGTGAAATTAAAGATGGCCCAAAGAAAGTTTTAGTCGTTGGTGCTTCGACCGGATTTGGTTTGGCATCCCGCATTACAGCTGCGTTTGGCTCTCAAGCTGCTACTATTGGCGTCTTTTTTGAAAAACCTGCTGCTCCGGGCAAGCCAGGTACTGCGGGTTGGTACAACTCTGCGGCATTTGAAAAGGAAGCGCATGCGGCTGGATTATACGCAAAAAGTATTAATGGCGATGCCTTCTCTGATGATATCAAGAAGCAAACCATTGACTTGATTAAGGCCGACTTGGGACAAGTTGATTTAATCATTTATTCATTGGCATCTCCAAGACGTACGCACCCTAAGACAGGTGTTGCGCATTCTTCGGTGCTAAAGCCGATTGCACAATCATTTACGGACAAAACGGTAGATTTCCATTCTGGAGTTGTTTCGGATATTTCGATTCAGCCGATTGAGAATGAGGAAGACATTGCCAATACCATTGCGGTAATGGGGGGTGAGGATTGGAAATTCTGGATTCAGGAGATGAAGGACGCTGGGGTTTTGGCTGAAGGCGTGAAGACTGTGGCTTATTCTTATATTGGCCCTGAGTTGACTTATCCAATCTACAGAAATGGTACCATCGGTCGTGCGAAGGATGATTTAGAGGCTACTGTTCCTGTGCTTAATGAAATGCTGCGTGATCTATCTGGCGTGAGCTATGTGTCGGTAAACAAGGCTTTGGTGACGCAGTCTAGTTCTGCTATTCCAGTTGTGCCATTGTACATCTCTTTATTGTACAAGGTTATGAAAGAAAAAGGTATTCACGAAGGTACTATCGAGCAGATGCAACGTCTATTTGCAGAGCGTCTTTACAATAATGCTGAGCCATCCTTGGATGAAAAGGGGAGAATCCGTGTAGACGACTTAGAGATGCGTGCTGACGTGCAGGCTGAGGTTGCTGCCTTATGGGAGCAGATTTCTACGGAGAACTTGTCTGAGCTTTCGGATATCGAGGGCTACAGAAATGACTTCTTCAATCTATTTGGATTTAATTTTGATGCCGTAAACTATGATTTAGATGCGGACGAAATGGTGGGCATTCCAAGTATAAAAGCTTAATTTCAAAAGCCGAATAGGCTGTTGTTGAAGCATAAAAACCCTCTTGGTCGGACGAAAGTCCTTAGGCTGAGGGGGTTTTGTTTTATCTGATTTTTTATTTGGATTAAATCTTGATAAGGATTATCTTTGTCCTACAAAATTTGAACAACGTAAACATGATTTGTCCGTTAGCAGAAGTAGAAGAGGTGTTTTCATCCAATCAGGGTGCTGTATATCAATGCAGTCGCAAAAACTGCTATTGGCTGGAATTTAATCAGACCACGACCGCTTTTAAGGTTTCAGACTTCTTTCTTTTTAAGAAGCGCATCGATGCGATCGATGTGGAGGCTATGCTTGCAGATAGTTCCCGCTCCTCAGATTTTGAACTTGTTTCCCCTCACCGTACGGAGCGTTGCTTTGTGCTTTCTGTTCAGGATATTCTTAATTTAAGAGAGATTCTGGATGGTTCTAAATTTATGATACAATTAAATAGTGAGCTTAAGAAGCTGCTTCGCGGCGATGCACATTTGGTTTTTTAATTGTATTGATTCTAAATAACTTACCGAATATTCTATTTAATTTAGACTGAATTTGTATTGCATATTTATTATGAATACGGCATAGCTATAGTGTATCTTTGTACTACGTTGATACGATAAACGTATTGATTTGATGGTTGAATTTAAGGACGCTTATAGATATGAAAGATTTATTAAAACTAAAATCTTCGTTAGCCGAAGATATCGAGAATATATTAAATGCACAGGTTAAGATTGAAGCACATGCGTCTGCATTGTATTTAGCAATGTCGTCTTGGTGTGATGATCAAGGGTTGGACAATTCCGCTACCTTTTTCGCTAAGCAAGCTGATGAAGAGCGTACGCATATGCTGAAATTGTTTAACTACATCAACAATCGTGGTGGGCGTGCAGTTTCTCCAGAGGTTACAAATATTCCAGTTGACTTCGAATCCTTCCGAGGTGTTTTCGAACAAACTTTAGAGCAGGAGATGTTTGTTACGGAAAACTTTAACAACATTGCTGACAAATGTATGAAAAGCAAGGATTACGTTACCTTTAACTTTGTACAGTGGTTTTTAGCTGAGCAGGTTGAGGAAGAGTATGTAGCGCGTCGTATCCTAGAATTATTTGATGTAATTGGTGAAGAAGGTACCGGCCGTTGGGAAATTGATAAGCACTTGGTAAAGGTGACTTTCGACGGCGAATAGTCTCCCCTAAATGTATTTGTAATGGGCTGCTTCAATTTGAAGCAGCCCATTATTGTTTATACGATAACATATATTTTGTCGTTGTAAGATTAAGCTTTACTGAGTTTCATTTTTTTTGTATCTTGAACTCAGAAGTGTAAAGACCGTTTTTGTGCAGAAAAATAAGTATCTGATTTTTTTTCTCTTAAGTAGTTGCCTAATGCTTTTAAATTTGGATCTTTTACAAGCTCAATCAAATTTAAAGCAGCTGCATGGTTATGTCCTTGATACAGCCGGTATGCAGCTTAAGGGGGTTACAGTGCGGCTAACTACCAGCCTTGATACAATGGTGATGGAGTCTTCCTCTTCGGGCTACTATAGCTTTAAAAATATTAAGGGCAGCGATGTGCGCCTATCCTATAGTATGTTGGGGCTCCAGATTTTATCCAAGTCCATACCTCTCAATGAGGGGGTATCCAGTATCCTAATCCCAAATGTTACCCTAGAGCCTCAAAACTCCCTAATTGAGAATGTCTATATTGTTAAGACCATTCCTATAGTGTACTCTCAAGATACCATTCAATACAATATGGATGCCTTTAATTTTCGTCCAAACTCTCTTTTAGAAGAAGCATTAAAGCAGCTGCCCGGTATTCAGGTGTCTAGAGATGGGACGGTTTATGCCCATGGTAAGCCTGTTTCCTCGGTGCAGGTGGATGGCAAGAAGTTTTTTGGTGGGGATGTGCTGACTGCTACTCGGAATTTGCCAGCAGACTTTATTAAGCGCGTGCAGGTGATTAATTATTATGGCGATTATAGCACCGACAATGGCATTCGTAATGAGGAGCCGGATAAGATCTTAAATATTGTCTTGCGTGAGGATAGCAAGCGTATTGCCTTTGGACAAGCTACAGCTGGCGGTGGGACGCAGGAACGTTTCTTGGGGAGTATTGGTATCAACCGGTTTAATGATGGTCAGGAGCTTTCCTTTCTAGGCTCTGTAAACAATACGAATACCAGCCTATTTTCTTTTGGTTCGCCGAGTGGGGCGGGAGAAAGGGAGAAATCCCTGATTGATGTGATTGACTTTGTGGATCCTACGGATGGTACAAATCAAGTGCAATCCATGGGCCTAAGCTATTCTGACAATTTTAGCGATCGTACCCAGTTTAATGCGAACTATAACTTTACCCGTAAGGAGAATGTGACCTTGGGGAACTCTATCCTACAATCCAACTATGTGGGGAATGTGATTTCCAATAAGGAGGCTTATCAACGGAACAACGATGATAATTACCACCGCTTCCTACTTGAGTTTAAGCAGCAGTTTAAAAACAACGATATTTTGGAAATAAAACCCGTGTTCTCTTTTAATAAAGTTTTTACGGGCAATAGCAAGCAGCGGGATGTTACAAATAACAGGCTTTCTACCTTTGGAAATTACCGAGATACCTCGGTAAATAAAAATCCCAACTTGGATGTAGACCTAATTTATTCCAAAGCCTTTAAAAAGGTCGGGCGGAGATTACTTGGTAATGTAATGCTCAATTTTAATAGTAACGATCGCTTGGAGCATGTTCGGGATAGTTACCTATTGATTGATTCTACCAACAAGGTCGCTAGCCGTTCACATGTTGAGCAACAATTGTTTATTCAGCAAAACAATGGATCGGATGGCGTGAAAGCCTCAGTTTCTTATGTAGAACCCTTCTCTAGCTATAGCTTATTAGAGTTGATTTATGATTATGAATATACCAAGATGAATACCAAGCGTCTGGTAGAGGATAAGTTGAAGACGGAATCCTTTGGGCAGTTTTATTATGTAGATTCTCTGGGGGTTAATTACAATTATAAGTTTGTGAGCAGTAGGGCTGGATTAAACTATCAATATAGTCCCAATAAGAAGTTTCGTGCCAATATTGGCTTTGCTGTACAGCCCTTAAAGCTAAGCGGCTACCTGCCCCGAGAAGATCAGCACTACACCTATTCCAATGTGAATTTGGTGCCAACGACGGGCTTTAAATGGCGCTTTACAGATGAGTTAGATTGGAGTGTGGACTATATGGGTAAGAATAATCAGCCCAGTTTTTTACATATTATCCCTATTACGGATAATAGCAACCTGCAGAATATTATTATAGGGAATCCGGAGTTAAAGGCTGAATTTTCGAATCGCATATCCACCATGTTGCGGAAGTTTATTACCAATAGAGGTCAGTATTTTGAAACCAACTTTGCCTATAATTTTGTAAGCAATAAGATTGTCTCCGACAAGAAGTCTTTACAGAATTCTACTATTCAAGAGACTAGCTTTAAAAATGCAAATGGCTACTACGACTTAAAATGGTACTTTTTATTTAATACTCCACTTTTTAACGAAAATATTCAGGTGGACTTTGTGGGCAATACAGATTACTATAATAATCT
>JASLCA010000034.1 GCA_030146225.1 Sphingobacterium sp.
CAAAGCAGTTCTGGACAAATTGTCTATACTTATTAAATACTGTTCCTTTTAATATGCGATCCCCTCCATAAGGCTCATCCGAGAAAATCGGGTGCCCAATAGACTTCATATGTGCTCTAATCTGATGCGTACGACCAGTTTCCAACTCACATTCAATCAAGGTAACATAGCCCAATCGCTCTAGAACCTTATAATGTGTTACTGACCATTTTCCATTTTCGGCATCCTCATACAGCTGCATCACACGACGGTCCTTCGTATTACGGCCAATATAGCCCGTAACCGTACCATCTTCAGCAATATCGCCCCATACCATAGCCACATACTTGCGCTTGATATTATGCTCAAAAAACTGCTTAGCCAAATAGGTCATTGCCCATTCATTCTTCGCAATCACCAATAAGCCAGAGGTATCTTTGTCAATACGATGCACCAAGCCCGGTCTACCTGTATTGCCTGGTAAGGTAGGCAGTTGGTTAAGGTGATGCGTCAATGCATTGACAAGTGTCCCTGTATAATTATTAAACCCTGGATGGACCACCATTCCTGGGTGTTTATTGACAATAAGTAAGTCATTATCTTCATGAATAATATCCAATGGGATATCTTCAGGATAAACTTCTGTGTCCCGCGGTGGATCTGGAAGTAACATCGTAATCACATCTAAAGGCTTCACCTTATAGTTTGCTTTTACAATCTTGCCATTTACCCGCACACTTTCGGCATCGATTGCGTTCTGAATACGATTTCTCGAGGTGTTCTCCACCCTGTTCATCAAGAACTTATCAATGCGTAGCAATTCTTGCCCTTTATCTGCTTGTATTCGTAAATGTTCGAATAACTCTTTCTCGTCTTGTTCTTGGAAATCTATTTCTTCTGCCATTACTACAAAAGTATCGAAATCCTTCAAAATCTACTAACTTTGGGCAAAGTAATATGCTAACATTTAATTTTCATAGCCCAGAGGAGGAATTAAAGGCTCCACTATTTCAAGAAAAGGATATTCAAGTATTCATCAAACGGGATGATATGATACATCCCTATATTTCAGGAAATAAATGGCGTAAGCTTAAATATTCCCTTCAGGAAGCTCAATCAACAGGTAAATCCACCTTGGTCACCTTTGGAGGTGCATGGTCCAACCATCTCCTAGCGACAGCTGCTGCGGCCGCTAAATTTGGCTTTAAGTCCTATGGCTTTGTGCGTGGAGAAGCTGTGGACAATGCAGTGCTCAGCCTCTGTAAAATCTTTGGTATGCAATTGATTTTTGTAGATCGTACAGCCTACAAGGACAAAGAGCTCCTCTTTGACAGACAATTTGGAAGAGACAATCAAGCCTTTTTTATTGATGAAGGAGGTTATGGCCCGCTCGCGGCAAAAGGGGTAAGTGAGTTGATGGATGAGCTGGAAAACAATTACCAACATATCTTTTGTGCATGTGGCACCGGTACTACCCTAGCAGGCTTGCTGCAAGGGCTAACTTCAAACAGCACTACCCAAATTCATGGAATCCCTGTTCTGAAAGCAGGTTCATTTATTTATGAGGAGGTAAAGGCATTAGGGATTGACCCCGAAGGCGTGATTTTACATACCGAATACCATTTTGGCGGTTATGCCAAAACAAAGCCTGAACTTATTGACTTTGTCAAAGAATTTAGCCAAAACACGGGCATACTTATAGAGCCTACCTACACTGGGAAGCTTTTTTATGGCGTATATGACCTGATTAAACAGGACTATTTTAAGCCAAAATCAAAAATCCTGTTAATCCATTCTGGCGGACTAACAGGACTTCTGGGTATGTTGGATAAATTTTAACTATTCGAATATCAAGTCCCCAAAATACGCCGGCAAATGAAAGTTTGGCGTAGGGTGATCTATTGCTTTCCAAGATAGGAAATGCGGATTGGGCAATTCATCTCCACATTTATAAAAGTTTGCACTGGCCTTAACTTGTGCTAAGCCTCCGTTTAACTGGGCTTTAAAAATTGAAATCGGAACAAGCATAATCAAATTCCAGTTCTTCTTTCCGCCAGCATTGACAACAGTGGTCAGTGTCTGCACAGAACTTATTAAATCCGCAGAGAGTCTGTTGCGGAGCGCCTTATTGGCAGGGCCATAGCCGATAAGTCCTGTCCCTAGCACGTTGAATTCCATGTTGTAATAAGTTTCACCTTGATCAAAGGAAAGGAAAAACTCTACACAACTATCTTCCCAAACAGCTTCATTGGGGCGTACATACTGCGCCTTTATAAACTCCTCCTCCACTGCAAAATGCAAAATCACATGCGTGTCATTATGGCCAATCTGAAAGCTTACTGTGGGCTTGTAAGGATAGTCTTCCGACCAATTTGCCTGATCTATATCCTGCCAAGACAAGGTCCTCAACTGCTGTTGGATCGCATGATAGCTTAAGGTAGACATATCGACATCAATTTTACAAACTTTAAGTACGGACCTAGGGCCTTTGTTTTATTTTAGAAGACTGTTGTTGAAAATTTTGTTGAGCTCCTCTTCGTGCAGCTCCAATTCTTCTACTAATTTAAGCTGTGATTTTGTACGAACCAAATTATGTGTGGGATATTGTATCTTATAGTAGCTATCCCCATCAATATAATCGGTTAAAAAGCGTACCGCTTGCATATAAGGCAATAGGAAGACCCCATGCATTAAGGATTCAATCTCCTCAGCTGTTAAAAAGCCTTTGGCCTTGTCAAGATAGCCTACCGTATAAGCCTCAAACAATGGAATATTTAAAACAATCTTATCTAAATCATTTTCATCCTCAGCAGCTGCATTAATAATTGTGCGAATAGCATCTCCAAAATCATAGGCAACATAGCCTGGCATTACTGTATCGAGATCAATCACACACTGAACTTTGTCATTTTCATCCAACAGCACATTGTTGAATTTAGTGTCATTATGCGTAATCCTTAAGGGCAGTTTCCCAGCCTCAGCCATCTTTAAAACGGTGCGCATGCGATCTTCACGAGCAAAAATAGCATCCAAAATATCTTGAACCTCTGCTACCCTTTGCGCCTTATTTGAAGAAATTGCTTTGCGCAGATTGTCCATCCGAAAGTCCACATTATGGAAGTTGGGCAGGATCTCGACTAATTTATTCGGATCCAAATCCGACAATTGGTTCTGAAACTCTCCGAAAGCTTGGCCCCCTGAGAAAGCTTGCTTAGGCGTTTCGACTATATCATAACTTTTCGTTCCTTCCAATAGTAAAAACATGCGCCAGTAATCCCCCGACTCATCGAGGTAAAACAAGGCGCCATCCTTGGTTGGGATCAAAGTCAAAGTACATTTCTCTACTTCTGCTTGACCCAGATGAGCGAGCTTGGCCTTGAGATGATCTAAAACAACATGCATATTGTTCATCAAGCCTTGCACATCCGAAAATATCTGATGGTTAACTTTTTGAAGCAGATAACTTTTTCCAGCCCCCCCATTGGTCTTCACCCGAAAGGTATCATTTATGTGTCCTGACCCGAATCTATCTATACTTTCAATTACACCCTCAATTCCAAAGTTGTTCGCTGAAACTAATTTATTATTACTCTTATATTCAAACATCAGAAAATTCAAAAAATTAACACAATTTACGTTTATCGAAAGCTAATATCTATAAATATTATGGAAATCAAAAGCAGAATCTCAAGACAAACGTTTGCATGCTTAGAATTATAAATACAGACAAAATAAATTCATTTAAAGCAGAATAATTCTAAGAAAAAAAGCATGATTTATCCATTTTTTATAGCCCTCGAGCTGACATTAATTTAAATCAACCAAAAGATTTCGTATTTTTAGAGGACAAACAAAAAAACATGATCACGGAGATTATAATTATTCTTACACTTATATTATTAAACGGTATTCTATCAGCCTCTGAGATTGCCATTGTCACAAGTCGAAAGGCGCGCTTGCAAACTGCAGCAGACAAGAACAACAACTCAGCAAAGATCGCTTTAAAACTAAAAAACAATCCAAATCATTTCCTTTCCACCGTGCAAATCGGGATTACCCTAATAGGTATTTTGACGGGTTTCTTTAGTGGGGGTGCTATCTCCACTTATTTGGCAGAACAACTCGATAAAATCAGCTACCTTTCAGCCTATAGTCAGCAACTTTCAGTGGTGTTGGTGGTACTCGTTATTACGTACCTGTCCTTAGTCATTGGGGAGCTTGTACCCAAGCGCATAGGCATGGCTATACCCGAAAAGTTTGCCAGCCTGATGGCGCCACCTATGCAGTTGCTCAGCACCATTGTCAAGCCATTTGTATGGTTCTTAAGTATCTCTACAGAAGCTATAGTGAAGCTGATGAACATTAAGGTCACCAAATACAATGTGACTGAGGAGGAGATTAAGGCGATGGTGGATGAAGGAGTTGACAGTGGGGTTATTGAGGATTATGAGCATGACATTATGGATCGTCTATTGGTATTGGGCGATAAGAAGGCCCGTAATCTGATGGTGCACCGCTCGGACATTGATTGCCTAGACTTACAGGATAGCTTTGAGGAAAACAAAGAGATCTTACGTAATGGAGATCATACCGAATTCCCTGTTGTGGACGGTAGCTTTGATCAAGTTCGCGGTATTATTCGGGTTAAGGATTTTCTTAAGAAATACTTGGATGATCAGCCCATCTTGCTAGAGGAGCTTATTCAGCCAGTCCCCTTTGTGAATGAGAACAGCTACTTAAACAGTGTCTTGGATGTTTTTAAAAACAGCAAATCCCAGCTAGCGGTTGTAATTGATGAGTATGGGATACCACAAGGTATTGTATCCATAAAAGATATTGTGAACACCCTGTTTGGAGACTTAGAGTCTGATAAGGTATTTCATCAGACCCATGTAACTAAGCGTGAAGATGGCTCTTATCTTGTAGATGGTCGGATGCAGATCACAGACTTTTTAGATCACTTTCATATCGAGCTATCGGAAGAAGATGCGGATGAGCTAAACAATGTTACTACTGTTGGAGGCTTGGTCTTCCTAACGCTTGATCATGTACCTGTAGAGGGGGAATCGATCCTATTTATGGGCTATAAGATTGAAGTGATGGATATGGATGGACACCGAATCGACAAGGTCTTAATCGCTAAAGAAGTATATACAGATAGTGTATCGGAAAATGCTGATTAATCAGCATTTTCCAATGTATTCGCCTTTGATTCCTTTCTAACCTTATTTATCTTGTATTGCAAGACGATAATGGCTAATACAAAGCATACCACCGCAATAATGGTCAAGCCCTTTACCGCTGCATAGGTATGATAGTTTTCTCCATGCTGTATAAACATTAGCCTAAAAATACGTAAGTAATGGGTCGAGGGAATGGCGTTGGCTAAGCCCTGCACCCAGACAGGCATTAAACTCGCTGGCCAAGTAAATCCACTGATAATAAAGGCTGGTGTAGCAATTACCATCAGTACTTCTGTCGCCTTCAATTGCGAAGGGAGTACTGCGCTTACCAGAATTCCCATAAAGCAAACGGCAAGTACAAAGACAAACGTACAGACTGCAAACCACCAGAAATCCGTGTACAAAGGCATTTGATAGTACTTACTAAAGCCCCAGTACAGGAATAGTATGCCTACAGACATCAGCATATAGGGAATAATCTTAACCATAATCAATCCAAAGGCATTGGGCATCTTATTTGCCAATTCAGCAAATGTCTTTAGTTCAAACTCGGCTGCAAATGTCAAGGCTAATGCCAATAATAACACCTGCTGCAAAACGGTGATCAGGACCCCAGGCAACATAAAATACAGGTAATTACCGGTGCGTATATTTTGCTTGACAATGGTAGTCTTAAATGGCTCATATTGCTGTGTCGCAATATATTCAGGCACACCCTTTTTCATTTGTGACTGAATCTGCACACCAGCTTTCATGGTCATCGCACACACATTCACCGCCATCATAGCTGTATTGGAAGTCAAGGTGTTTGACCCGTCTACAAATATGGTTAATTCAGGTAAACGATTTTGCTGAATACCGCTTGTAAAGCTACTGGGAATATGCACAATCGTTGTGGCTTCATGACTTAAGGCAACATCCTTTGAATTAAATAATGAAGGCAATATGGCGGCAATCCGAATGCTTTCATTGTCTGCAAGCATATCAATAAAGGTTTGACTCATTGGCCCATGATCTTCATTTACCACAACTACTGGCATCTGCGTCACCTTGCCTTGCTGATACACTTGACCAATTAATACCCCGTACATTACAGGTGCCCCCAAGAACAAAACCAGTAATACTTTATTATTAAAGAATAGCTTGAACTCTCGCTGAATTAACCCTAAAAAATTCCTCACAGTGATTTATCTTTATTTTAAATGGAGCACTACCATCATTTTTGTTAATAACTCATTTGCGGCTGCTGGCTCTTCAGGTACGACCTTTAACTCAAACATCGCCAATTGATTATCAAAGTCTGGATAAGCAGTCGCAATATTAGCGTAGGCATTTAAAGCCTTGATTGCTACCACACGACCTTTAAACTCCTTATCTTTTAGATATGGGGCATGCATCGAGACCTGACTGCCCACCTTTAGTTCCGCAATTTTATCCTCTGGAAGTGTAAACCGAAAATAAGTGGAGGAGGCTAAATAGCCATTCACAATTGGATAACCTGCCATAGCTAATTCGCCAATCTTTAGATTGATAGACTCCACAGTCATCGCCTGTGGGGCAATTAGATATTTTTCTTTAGCGGCGACCTGTACTTCCGAGACAGCACCCGCAGCACGTTCCTTCTGTCCCAGCGCCATTACCTGCTGCTCATACCTAGCCCCTCTTTTCGCCTCTTCCATCTCTGCTTGCGCAGCGAGGTACTGATTCTTTGCGCCTTGAAACTTCGCATAGGTCTCATCGTATTTCTGTTGTGGAATTAAGCTGTCCCGCAATAAATTATCTAAACGATCTATAGACTTCTTTGCAAAGGCATACTGCTCTTTTAAGCCATCAACCTTAGCTTGAAGCTGTACAAGCTGCCCGCTCGTAGCTCCTTTTACAGCCATATTATACTGCGCATCGGCAGATTGCAAAGCCCCTTTCGCCTGTTCAGCCTTGGCATCCACCTCAGGAATATCCAAGATTGCAAGGGTATCTCCTGCTTGTACTAAATCTCCCTCAGCAACTAAAATTCTTTCTACCTTGCCGGGCACCTTGGTCACCACCGTAATCTGATCCCTTTCTACCTTCCCTTCCACAGTATGCTTGTCTACAGGCCCGCGTTGGCAGGACATGCAAAAAAGTAGAAACACGATTAAATAGCTATTTTTCATCTTATTCATATATAGTTTGTAATAATTTACCCGAGCTGTGTAAGAGCTCTACAGCCGCCAAGCGTTGCTCAAGAATATAACCGTAATAACCCAAATTGACCTTGTACCAATCGTTTTCAGCAGCCAATAACTCTGTTACATCAATTAGTCCAGCTTGATACTGCTTCCCGGCCATCTGTAGGTTATTCTCAGCCACTTTGATCTGCTGCTCACCTACCCGTATTTTCTGATTACTTGTCTGGTAAGTAAACTTATTCTTATCCAAGAGTAAATTCAATTTCTCCTCTGTATCGCTTATTTTTATCGCATTTATGGCTTGATCAATTTCAACCTGCTTCACCTTGTTTTTATGTTCACCACCATTGAAAACATCCCATTTTGCTCCCACCCCAACCATAAAATTTGGCCTGCCTTTAAGGTGATTGGTACTTAGATCTACATTCCCAACTACAGGCCTGTCTTTAATGGAAAGATGGGTGTCAAACATATTGATATAATTTGCCGAGCCAAAGCCAAATAGCATCGGCAAAGCAGCTCCCTTTTCTTTCTTATGTAAGTATTCCAAGGCCTTGGCAGATACCTGCAAAGCCTTAAGCTCTGAGCGCTCTTCTACCCCATCAGGCAATGTTGCAAGCGATATAGCTGTCAACTGATAGCTTACATGTTTAACCTCATCCTCAGAAAGCCCCGTTTCTTGTCTAATCTTCTTAACCAAAAGATCCCGGCCTCCTGAGAGTTCTACCTTTTTGGCTTCCAATTCCAATAAGGCTAATTTTAATTTATCCCGGTCATAAGGAATAGCCAGTCCATTTGCAATAGCCTTGTTCACCTTTTCTTGTTCTTTGTGGAGGCGCTTCTCCGAATCTTGGATTAACTTTTCAACCTCATCTAGTAACATCAATTGATCAAAGCTATTGAGTACCTCCTTGGCCATTCCCTCTTTACTAGCCTCAGCCATTAAGGACTGAGCCTTAGACTTTTCGACAAGGGCTTTTTGGCCATTGGGAATCTGTAAGCCCGAGAAGATCACCTGCTTTACGGTAACTCCTGCAAAAGCAGCCTGCGTACGCATGGTAAAATCCGTGCTTCCATCAAACAATCCCACATTTAATCCAGGGATCATTAAGGTAGGGATATCTAAGCTCCCGGTACTATGCACAAAGCCATAGAGTCCAGTCGCTTCCACATGTGGAAGTAACTTTGCCTTAACTGAGGCTGCCTCAAGACTAGTTTTTTCTACTTCATATGCTTTTATCTTTAAATCCTTACTGCTTAGAAAGGATTTCTGAATAGCCTCCTTAACTTGTGGGTCAAAACCACGCTGCGCAAGCAAAATCTGTGGGCTTAGACCAGCACTTAGCAAGTAAAACAAACAAATCCAACGCTTCTTCATAATATTCATTGTTTTATAATAAACAAAGGTGAGGCAATTATAGTTTGCTTTTTTTAAGATATCTGAAAAAAAGCCTATAATTACCTTTATTAAACATAATTGTAAACTAATTACGACAGGTTATAGAAAGTAATTTACTTAATACTAACCAACTTTAACTATTAAATTTTAAATAATACCTAATCGTAATAGCTTCCCCAAAGTGAAAACCAGTAGTTCAATCATTTTGTTGTAAAAGAAATAATTTCTAAAACATTTTTGACTGACCAGTTATTATCCCTATAGAAAGCAATTTAGGTCAATGAAATTTCTTTATAGTATTAATACTTACGACACTATCCGACAAACTAAGCGCCTAAAACTAAACCATAAGGCTAAAATGTAAAATTAGGGAAAGGCAGTTATTGTAGTTAAGCCCCCCCTAAAAAATAAGGTAGTAGTAAAATTATTAAATGCAAACATATGGAAAAATCACAAATTAAGAAGCGGCTTTTAGGACCTAAAGCTAAAGATATCACGGTTGATCTCTTGATTATGGGCTCAGGTACGGGGATGGCGGCGGCATTGGCAGCACATGAGAAAGGTCTTGACTGTCTAGTTATTGAAAAAACGGACTTAGTGGGTGGGTCTACAGCCCTTTCTGGGGGCGCTTTCTGGGTTCCTGCCAACCGTGCACTCCTAGATGGAGGCTCAACAGACAACCTCGCTAAGGCAAAGACTTATTTAGACGCTGTAGTAGGTCAGGATGGCAATCCCGCCAGACAAGCCGCCTTCTTAAAAAATGGAGCGGCGGCTATTGACATGCTCTCGCGTTGTACAACAATGAAATTTTTCTGGGCCAAAGGGTATTCAGATTACCATCCCGAAAAACCCGGCGGGGACCTTCTTGGCCGCAGTTGTGAATGTAAGCCATTTAATATTTCCCAATTGGGGGCCGAAGGCAAGCGCTTTCGAACCAGTTCGATGGAAGCCCCAGTCCCCATGCCCGTCACAGGAGCAGACTACAAGTGGATGAACCTGATGGTGCGCAAGCCCTTTAAAGCATTCCCAAGAATATTTAGACGCTTAGCACAAGGGGTTGGAGGCTTGTTGATCGGTCGCAAATATGTCGCAGGAGGTCAAGCCATTGCGGCAGGCATGTTCGCGGGTTTAATTAAGGCTGACATCCCAGTATGGACCGAAACAGCTTTAATAAAACTGAATATAGAAAATAACCGTGTCTTAAGTGCAGTAGTATCCCAGCGGGGAGAACACTATACCATTACGGTACGCAAAGGCATTATAATGGCAGCAGGAGGCTTTGACCATAATCTCAGTAAAAGACAAAAATACCAATCCAGTTATATTGTTAATGATTATAGTATGGGGGCAGAAGGCAATACTGGAGATACACTTAAACTTGTGGAAGGCCTAGATGTAAAAATAGGCATGATGGAAGAGGCTTGGTGGTTTCCAGCTGTTGCTCCCCTGTCTGAAAAAGAAGCACCCATGGTCTTACTCGCAGAACGCTCCCTTCCAGGAAGCTTTATTGTAGATGAGCAGGGCAATCGCTTTATCAATGAAGCTATGGATTATATGTCCTTTGGGCAAGTAATACGCGCGAAAGAGAAAGCCGGAAACCCCGTAAAAACAATGTGGATGGTCTTTGACCAGACCTATAAAAACAGTTATCTCTTGGCCGCTGTTGTCTTCCCTAGAATGCCGCTACCAGATAGCTGGTACAAAGCGGGGATTGCGCATCAGGCTGAAAACCCAAGGGCCTTAGCGCAGGCAATGGGCATTCCATTAGGGCAATTAGAAGCTACAATTTTACGTTTTAATGAATTAGCCAGCAAAGGCGTGGATAGCGATTTTCATCGTGGAGAGAGCGCCTATGACCATTATTACGGGGATCCTACCATTAAGCCAAACCCCAATCTGCGGCCCTTGAAAGGCCGTTTATACGCCGTAAAATTAGTGCTATCAGACTTAGGCACATGCGGTGGCGTACAGACTGATGAAAATGCCCTGGTCCTACGTGAAGATGGCAAAGCCATTCAAGGTCTTTATGCCATAGGGAATAATGCCGCCAATCTCTTCGGCCGTCGCTATCCTGGAGCTGGAGGAACGATATGTCAAGGCTTAGTATTTGGTTATATTGCTGCACAGCATGCTGCCGCACAGGCAAATTCTTAAATCAGATAGACCAACTAAAAAGGTAGTGCTTTTAAAGGCACTACCCTTTTAAAACCATTTCAAAGTAAGATTAATTAGCCTTTGTTTAAATGATGTATAGGGTGGAAAAAGCATATCAGCAGGGCTTCCTGCATACTGCTTGACAAAGGCCCGTTCATTGGAAAAAGCCAGGAAGCCATAAAAGCCATTGGCCTTCCCAATACCACTATTATTGCTTCCGCCAAAAGGAAGATAAGGGCTGCTATAATGTAAAATATTATGATTGACTACTGTACCGCCTGCGCGCGTGTTGCGAAGGTAATAATCAATCCTTTCGGAGTCCTTAGCATATATATAAAGGGCCAAGGGCTTCGCTCCAGCCTGAATATAATCCACGACCTCTTCCTTATTTTTAAAGGTAATTAGAGGCAATACAGGGCCAAAAATCTCCTCCTTTAAGAGCAGTGCAGTTTTGGGCAAGTCACAAATTACCGTAGGCGCTATATATCTTTCATGCGCATCAAAATCTCCACCGATCCTGATCACAGCACCTAGCTGCTGGGCATCTGCTATATAATTTACAATTCGCTCAAACTGCTTGTCGCTAACAATACGACTGTAATCAGGCGAATCTTTCGGTTGATCTGTGTAGAAATATTGAATCTGAGCGCGATATAAATCAATAAACTCCTCCTGCAAAGACTCATGAATAAGCACATAATCCGGTGCTACACATATCTGCCCATTGTTGAGCAGCTTGCCCCAAGCTACTCGCCTTGCCGCTAGCCTTAAATCTGCTGAACGATCAATAATTACGGGAGACTTCCCTCCAAGCTCTAAAGTAACTGAGGCTAGATTCTTTGCTGCTGCAGCCATAACAACTTTACCCACTGCAGGTGAGCCAGTAAAGAAGATATGATTAAAGGGAAGCTTCAACAAAGCAGTAGCCGTCTCCACTGCCCCTTCCAGCACAGCGACCTCATCTTCTGAGAATACATCTCGGACGATTTTAGCGATTAAGCTAGAAGCATTTTGGGTAATTTCTGAAGGCTTTAGGATAACGGCATTGCCTGCTGCAATCGCGGCTACCAACGGACCAAAACTAAGGTTTATTGGGAAATTCCAAGGCGAGATAATAAGGCAGACCCCTTTCGGTTCATAATGTATTTTGGAGGAAGCTCCCAGCATAGCCATCGGAGACTTAACAGACTTCCCACGCATCCATTTTTTTAGATTGCGCTTTATATACTTAATCTCAGCCACAACCGGGTAGATTTCGGTCAAATCCACCTCTAAGGCAGGTTTCTTAAAGTCGGCCCAAAGTGCAGCCTGTATTTCAGCCTTATAGGTCACTTCCAAAGCCTCTTGTAGCGCATTTAACTTTTGTATACGCTGCTTATACTTGCTATTTCCCAGCTGATACTGCTGCCTTTGCTGCTTCTGAAACAATCTCTCGTAAGGGTTCTCGCTTTCTTCCATAATCCTATTATCTATACCAAATATACTTATAACAATTCATAACTGGGATTGTAGGGAACCTAATCGTTGCCTGCGATTTATCGATTCAATAAAACAGCAATCTTTTTATTTAAAAACCTTATAATCAGCGTTAAAAAACAAAATAAATTCACTAATTATAAATACAATGTGTTATTTTCAATAGAACCAATCATTTAAAATTATGAAAACAAACAGAATTATCTTTTAGTAATTTGTACCTTTTTATTTTCCTAACCTGCCAAAAAAAGGACAACGTATTTAGTAATAATATAGCTACTTAAGATGCCTTTAAAACCAAGCTTTGCATCCTAAGAGCATAAGTCTAAAAGCAAATAATTATGCCAACAAAAACTAAAGTAATACTTACAAGTTTAATCTTATTCATTATTGCTTCCTCAGCATTTATAATAAACAAAAATAAAACCAAAGTTTTAAAGCCCGAGGACAGCTCTATTTACAAGATAAAATACACGGATTCTATTGCCCAAGAGGAAATTATCCATATGGACTATATAGTATTTGACAATTATTTATTTGAACAGATCATCACGGATAATACAATTGAATATAAATCGATATCCAATTCCACAGGGGAAATCGTATTGGACAGTGTTGAACATAGGAAAACATTGAATGGTTATTATTTATCATCCCTTGATGGAAAAAATACCTGGTCATTTGATACGGCTGGGAAATTTATTAATAAAATCCCTCTTAAAGAGAAAACCTCTGGATTCAATTTTAAAGAAGACCCTTTGGGTTTAAAACAATATATCAACCAATTTAAAGAAGTTGGGGATACGCTAGTTGAAGGTCAAAAAAGAAAGCTAGTCGTTCTTAATCTTGACTTTGAAAGTGAACAGGCTGTATATAAGGCTACACTTGATGAATCTCTATATGGTAGATTAGCCATACATCCCTTATGTCCAGTAATAGACCAGAAGTTCCAAAGTATATGCTTAAGCTTGGATACAAAAATAACAAAAAACCAAAAAGATTATTATTTGAAAAGCCGCATACAACTGATAGATAGCCTATCCCAATCCGATAAAAACTGGATTGCTTATTTTAGAAATGACTTTTTAAAAAAGCTATAAATGTAGAAGTGCATGAGCAGGTCATTGCGAAACTAATTAGGAGTTACGCCATACTACAGTAACTCCTTTTTGTTGGCTATGAATAGCCATGTATTATTTCCATGCAATAGTTTACCTTTGTGGTTTAATTATATATATGTCATTTCAATCATTAGGGATATCCGCTTCAATAAGCAAAGCAATTAACGATTTAGGTATTGCCGCCGCATTTCCAATCCAAACAGCAACTATTCCAGCTATTTTAACAGGAAAAGATGTGATGGGGGTCGCAAAAACAGGATCGGGCAAAACACTCTGCTTCGTGGCACCCTTGCTGCAAAAGCTACAGGATCAGCCCTATGATAAGCGCCTGGCGATAAAGGCCTTAGTTTTAGTGCCTACTCGGGAGTTGGCCATACAAATTGAAAAAAGCTATCAAGATCTGCAAGGTGCCTTGCTTAGACCCGTGAAATGCTTAGCCGTTTATGGTGGTGTCTCTATCAATCCACAAATGCAGGATGCATTTGGTGCTGAGATTCTGATTGCGACTCCTGGTCGCTTATTAGACCTTATTAATCAAAATGCATTATCCATTAAAGACTTGGAATACCTCGTGATAGACGAGGCTGACAAGATGTTTCACCTTGGCTTTGAAGAAGAGATGAATCGTATTTTGGAGCAAGTTCCTGTGGAAAAACAAACGATAATATTTTCAGCAACTTTAAATGATAAAATCGGGCAAATCAAAACTGTGTTAGGCATTAGA
>JASLCA010000047.1 GCA_030146225.1 Sphingobacterium sp.
GTGGATATGACAATAGGCTTCACTTGGCTAGGCTTGATACTCGCCTGCGCTAAATAAGGCGTAATGCTCACTGTAGCTGCGCCCAAAATAGATTGTTTTATAAATTTTCTTCTTGAACTCATAATTAGATTTAGTATACCTACAATATTACAAAAAAACACCATAGCTACAGTTAAAATTAACGTTTTAAAGCTGTTACAATGCTTTAAACCAACACTAAATGAAGCTGAGTTCCTGCAAAAGCTGCATTTACATTCTGAAAGTCAGGAGAAATTATTATGTTTGTGTAGTGCCGATAGATACGAGTTGTTTTACCAAACAAAATCAAAACCGCATACTTGCACCCTATCGGGGGATAGTAATATACCTAGCTTATGATAATGATAAACTATTTCAAGAAGTCCGTTTTATTCGGAGTAATGCTTACAGGTGTCCTAAATGTTCATGGACAGGCTGATTCCACCACCTATTTTAAGGTGCAGCAGCTTATGGATCAAGCAAAGAAAATATATGCACCAGACAAAAGGCTTAAGCTTATAGAATTTGCTGAAGCAGACGTGCTTGCAAACAAGTATGTCCTGCAAACTACCGAACCCGCAGTCAAAGAAGCCTTACGCCCACAGCTCGCACAGCTTAACGTAGATTTTAGTATACAGATCTTGCCCGATGCTAGCGTTGGCACTAAAATATATGGGGTAGTCAACCTTTCTGTAGCCAACCTAAGAACCAAGCCAAGCCATGCCGCAGAGATGGCAACGCAGATTTTAATGGGAGCTCAAGTAGATATCTTACAAAAGGACGGCGGCGATTTTAGGATCCGTACGCCGGAAGGTTATATTGCCTGGGTACCGACCTCCTCAATCGTAGCCATGGATGCAAACGAGCTAGAGAATTGGAAGGCTTCCAAGAAGCTAATCTATACGGCAGAGTTTGGGCGTTCCTATACTAGCGCAAATCCAAAAAGCCTTCGTATCTCCGACCTCGTATATGGAGACATCCTGAAGCTTACCGGAGAAGAAGGCAATTACTTCAAGGTAGAATATCCTGATAAACGCAGCGGTTATATCTTAAAGACTGAAGCAACTGCATTTGACAGCTGGTTAAAAACACGTAAGGCTACCTCAGAAACTATTCTGAGCAGTGCAAAATCTATGATGGGGCTGCCCTACCTCTGGGGTGGGACTTCTGTAAAAGGGGTTGATTGTAGTGGATTTACAAAGACCTCCTTCTTTATGAATGGCTATGTCATTCCAAGAGATGCGTCCCAGCAAGTATTGCATGGAGATGCGGTGGAAATCCTAGATTCAGAAGGCAACTTTGATCCAAGCCTTGCCTTGAAAAACTTAAAGCCAGCAGACTTGTTGTTCTTTGCAGCTGGAAAGAATACAAGCCCCAATGCTCGGGTAACGCACGTAGCCTTATATATTGGCGAGGGGACTTTTATACATGCAGCCGGCACAGTTCGGATAAACAGTATGCTAAAAGATGCCGAAAATTATGATGATTTTCAAACCCGCTCAGTCGTAGCAGCCCGTCGTTATATCGGCAGCCAGGATAGCGCAATACAAAAGATTGAAGAAAACACATACTATACTAAATAAGCCGAATAGCAATGAATAATACGCAATGGACGAGCAAGACGATGGGTAAGTTTACCCTACGCTTCAGACCTTATACTTTAGAAATGCGTCATGTCTTTACAGTAGCCTCCTTTAGTCGCACAACAACTCCAGTAGTGCTTATCGAACTGGAATATGATGGCGTTATTGGCTATGGGGAAGCGAGCATGCCTCCCTATTTAGGAGAATCCCAAGAAAGCGTAATGCAATTCCTGCAAAAGGTTGACTTAAGTAGATTTAATAGTCCCTTTGAAACCGAAGCGCTATTACATGCCGTGGACATGCTAGAAAGCAAGAACACAGCCGCCAAAGCCTGTATAGATATTGCCTTGCACGATCTATTGGGCAAATTAATGCAGCAGCCATTGTACAAAATATGGGGACTAAACCCCGAGCTTATACCCGCAACCTCCTATACCATAGGCATAGATACTGAAGAAGTCGTAAGGCAGAAGGTTGCAGAAGCAGGTCAATTTAAGATCTTAAAGGTAAAGCTTGGCTTAGCCACAGACAAGATGATTATTGAGACCATCCGATCGGTCACCGATGTACCGCTATGCGCCGATGTAAATCAAGGCTGGAAAAATAAAGAAGAAGCCTTAGAGATGGCCCACTGGCTACATGAGCGCGGCGTTACATTCTTGGAACAGCCTATGCCCAAGGAGCAAATCGATGATATGGCTTGGCTAACCGAGCACTCTCCCATTCCAACCATTGCCGATGAAGGCTGCCAGCGCTATGCCGATGTTCCAGCACTTAAAGGTGTTTATACGGGTATCAATATTAAGTTGATGAAGTGTACTGGCCTGCGAGAAGCCAAGAAGATGGCAGAATTAGCAAGAGCCTTAGAGATGAAGGTGATGCTGGGCTGCATGACCGAAACCTCCTGCGCCATATCAGCCGCAGCACAGCTAGGCCCCTTAGTAGATTGGGCAGACTTAGATGGAGCACTC
>JASLCA010000084.1 GCA_030146225.1 Sphingobacterium sp.
GCTTAGTGTAAAAGAAAATATGCACGTGGAGTTTTCGGCAGAATTGTTAAAAGAGTTTGCTGAAGTAGTATCCCGTTATCCAGAAAAGAGACAGAAGTCTGCGCTTTTACCCATTCTTCACCTTGTTCAGGCAGAATATGGCTGGTTGAGTGTGGACGCAATGGATAAAGTAGCTGCTTTCCTAAGCATACAACCTATAGAGGTGTATGAGGTAGCCACATTTTATACCATGTATTTTTTGCAACCGCAAGGGAAATATGTCTTGGAGATCTGCCGTACGGGGCCTTGCTGTCTAGTAGGCGCTGAAAAGATTATGCATCATATTGAGAATCGCCTCGGAGTTAAGGAAGGCGAGGTAACCAAAGATGGCTTGTTCTCCTGGCGTGGGGTGGAATGTATGGCCGCATGTGGCTATGGCCCAGTCTTGCAGATTGGTCCAGACTATACATTCTATGAGAATCTGACAGAAGAGTCTGTCGATCAGCTTATTTATGATTTAAAACAGAAAGCAGACTAGGTTTTTATGGCACGTAAATTATTGTTGACACATATAGATGTTCCGGGAATTCAAACTTTTGATGTTTATCGGCAACATGGCGGCTATAGGGCTGTAGAAAAGGCGATCAATACCATGTCATCGGATGATGTGGTTGAGGAAGTCAAGAAATCAGGCCTGCGCGGTCGTGGGGGCGCTGGTTTTCCAACAGGACTAAAGTGGAGCTTCTTGGCTAAGCCTGAAGGGGTTGCGCGCTATTTAGTCTGCAATGCGGATGAGTCGGAGCCGGGAACCTTTAAGGATCGCTACTTGATGACTAAAATTCCGCATGCACTTATCGAAGGCATGATTGTTTCCAGCTATGCGCTTGGAGCAAACACTTCGTATATCTATGTACGCGGGGAGATGATGCCGCAGATTCGTATTCTGGAAAAGGCTATTGCGGAAGCAAAGGCAGCTGGCTTTCTAGGTAAGAATATCCTGGGCAAAGGCTATGATCTAGAGATTTATGTACAACCTGGTGGGGGAGCATATATCTGTGGAGAGGAGACGGCGCTCTTAGAATCCTTAGAGGGGAAGCGTGGAAATCCACGTATTAAGCCTCCCTTTCCTGCTGTTTCGGGCTTGTATGGCTGCCCTACAGTGGTGAATAATGTGGAGTCCATTGCCGCAGTGGTACCTATTGTCAATGATGGTGGGGAAGAATATGCCAAAATCGGCGTGGAGCGTAGTACAGGCACGAAATTAATATCAGCATCGGGCAACCTCGTGAAGCCGGGTGTTTATGAGATAGAATTGGGCTTAACCGTAGAGGAGTTTATCTACTCGGATGAGTATTGTGGCGGTATTGCCAATGGCAAGCGCCTAAAAGCAGTTGTGGCTGGAGGTTCTTCGGTGCCAATCCTGCCTGCAAACTTGGTTTCTAAAACGGCAACTGGGGAGTCGCGTCTTATGACCTACGAGTCCCTTGCTGATGGGGGCTTTCAGACGGGTACAATGTTGGGTTCGGGCGGTTTTATTGCCTATGATGAGGATCAGTGTATCGTGCGTAACACCTGGAACTTTACCCGCTTTTATCATCATGAAAGCTGTGGGCAGTGCTCTCCATGTAGAGAGGGTACCGGCTGGATGGAAAAGGTACTCCATAACTTAGAAACTGGGAAAGGATCCATGGAGGATATTGACCTGTTATGGGATATTCAGAGTAAGATTGAAGGCAATACCATATGTCCATTAGGGGATGCCGCAGCATGGCCAGTGGCGGCTGCGATTAGACATTTTAGGGATGAGTTTGAATGGCATGTTAAACATCCGCAAGAAGCGATGACCCGAAACTTTGGTTTAGGAAATTATGCGGAGCCAAGACTTCCTCTTGTTTAGGTCCTTTGACGTTTATTTTTTACAGAACACACAATGGCAGAAGAAAAATTTAAGGTAATCATAGATGGGATTCCGGTGGATGTTGCACCAGGAACAACAATATTGAATGCTGCACGTCAGATTGGTGGGGATATTGTGCCGCCAGCAATGTGCTACTACTCTACCTTGGAAGGTAGTGGTGGAAAGTGCCGTACCTGCTTGGTAAAGGTTTCTAAGGGTTCTGAAAAAGATCCTCGACCTATGCCTAAGCTGGTCGCTTCCTGCCGTACAACGGTGATGGATGGCATGGAGGTGGAGAATATCACCTCGCCTCAGGTTGTGGAAGCCCGCAAGGCGGTGGTAGAGATGCTCTTGATAAACCATCCCTTAGATTGTCCGGTTTGTGATCAGGCTGGTGAGTGCAAGTTGCAGGATCTCAGCTACGAGCATGGTGCAGATCAGACGCGCTATGCATTCCCACGACGCACTTTTGAGCGCATTGATATTGGAGATAAGATTCAGTTGCATATGAATCGCTGTATTCTTTGTTACCGCTGTGTATATGTCGCGAATCAATTGACCGATAAACGCGAGCATGGGATTATCAGCCGTGGGGATCATTCTGAGATTTCTACCTTTATTGAGAATGCTTTGGATAATGATTTTATTGGGAATGTAATTGATGTCTGCCCGGTAGGGGCTTTGACGGATAAGACTTTCCGCTTTAAGAATAGGGTCTGGTTTACTAAGCCGGTGGATGCACATCGGGATTGTCCGACTTGTGCGGGCAAGGTAACCTTATGGTATAAGGGCGGTGATGTACTGCGTGTTACAGGCCGTAAGGATGAAAACAACGAAGTGCATGAGTTTATCTGCAATACCTGTAGGTTTGACAAGAAGGCGACCAATGATTGGGTGCTCGAAGAGCCAACCCCTATAGAGAAGGATTCCGTGATTACGGCAAATCATTATACGCAGTTTAATCCGCCAGCTGTTATTCAAGAAGATATTGTCTTGCAGGAAGCCAATGAGGAACAACTTGCACGGACTGAACGGTTAAAATAATTAAGGGATAAGAATGGAAGCTACTTTTATTATAGAGAAATTAATATTGGTCGTCATCGTCTTTACCATATCCTTGGTAATTGCAATGTATTCGACCTTGGCGGAGCGTAAGATCGCCGGCTTTATGCAGGATCGTCATGGTCCCAATAGAGCGGGATTTGGCGGGCTATTGCAGCCCTTATGTGATGGCGGGAAGTTCTTCTTTAAGGAGGAGATTATCCCTGCTGGTGCACATAAGACTTTGTTTATCCTTGGCCCTACACTGGCTATTATTACGGCTTGTATTAGCTCAGCGGTTATCCCTTGGGGACAAAACTTAACAATTGGGGATCGCGTTATCGATCTACAAGTGGCTGACATTAATGTGGGCATCTTGTATGTCTTTGGCGTTGTTGCCTTGGGGGTTTACGGTATTATGTTGGGCGGATGGGCTTCAAATAATAAGTTCTCTTTAATGGGTACGATCCGTGCAGCCTCTCAGAGTATTAGCTATGAGATCGGCATGGGACTAGCCATTATTGCTTTGTTAATGGTGACCGGAACCTTATCGATGAAGGAGATCGTCGCGCAGCAGTCGGGCTTTGTCAACTGGAATATTTGGGTTCAGCCCTTGGGCTTCCTAATCTTTATTACCTGTGTATTTGCCGAGTGTAACCGGGTTCCATTTGACTTACCAGAGTGTGAGACGGAGCTTATCGGGGGCTATCATACGGAGTACTCTTCTATGAAGCTGGGCTTGTATATGTTCTCCGAGTACATCAATATGTTTGTCTCATCGGCTTTGATGGCTGCCTTGTACTTTGGGGGGTATAACTTCCCATTTATGTATGACTTGGGGCTTTCCGCCAACTGGATTACAATTATTGGGGTGCTGGTGTTTTTCGTGAAGATATTTGGCTTTATCTTCTTCTTTATGTGGATTCGCTGGACATTGCCACGCTTCCGTTATGACCAATTGTTGAACTTAGGCTGGAAGATGTTGATCCCCTTGGCCATCGCAAATATTGTGTTGACGGGTATCGTCACGGTGATCAAAGACTTATACTTTTAGAAAATTTGTTACAGCGAAGGCCTTTGGGTATTCGTTATAAAAAAATTGATATGCAATCATTATCGAATAGAAAGAAGATTATTGAGCAGAAACCGATGAATTTCTGGGAAAGGATATATCTCCCGGCAATTGCAAAGGGGCTCGGTATTACCATAAGGCATTTTTTTAGAAAAATCCCGACCATTAAATATCCAGAGGAACAACGTCCCTATTCGAAGAATTTTAGGGGGCAGCATTCCTTAAAACGGGATGAACAAGGGCGGGAGCGCTGTACTGCCTGTGGGCTTTGTGCATTGTCTTGTCCTGCGGAGGCTATTACGATGATCTCAGCGGAGCGGACCAAGGCCGAGGAGCATTTGTACCGAGAGGAGAAGTATGCTGCAGTATATGAAATCAATATGCTGCGCTGTATCTTCTGCGGTCTTTGTGAGGAAGCCTGTCCTAAGGAGGCTATCTACTTGGATGGCTCTCATGTCACCGCAGAATACCTACGCAAGGATTTTATCTATGGAAAGGATAAACTCGTAGAACCTATTTTTGATATTAAAAGCTTAAACCAAGAAAACCCTATTTAGCATGTCTGTATTTTATTTAGTTGCTTTTCTGGCTATATTCTTCGCCTTGATGACCATCTTTACGAAGAACCCGGTGCATAGTGTGCTGTATCTGGTAATTACTTTTTTTACGTTGACCATTCACTACATCTTGCTGAATGCACAGTTTCTGGCTGTTGTAAACTTTATTGTTTACATGGGGGCCATTATGGTGCTTTTCCTTTTTGTATTGATGCTGCTCAACTTGAATAAGGAGTCCGAACCCATGAAGTCCACCTTTGTTAAGGGGATGGGCGTGGTGGCTGGTCTATGCCTGTTGGCAACGCTCTTGGGAGCCTTTAAGGTTATTGCTCCGAGCGGGGAGTTTGTAACAGCGCAGGGAGATATAGGTCTTGTGAAAAACTTGGGTAAGGTATTGTTTAAGGAGTTTTTATTGCCTTTTGAGATTTCATCTATCTTGCTGTTAACAGCGATGGTAGGAGCAGTTTTATTAGCTAAAAAAGACGTTAAGAAAGTATAATGGAAAATATTGTTCAACAGATTCAAGGCGTGCCACTTGACCACTACATTATCTTTTGTAGTATCCTCTTTAGTATTGGGGTTATAGGCGTGCTAATACGTCGTAATGTAATTATTATTATGATGTCTATAGAGTTGATGCTCAACTCTGTGAATGTTTTATTGGCTGCTTTTTCGGCTTATTGGGGGGATCCCAGTGGGCAGGTATTCGTGTTCTTTGTAATGGCTTTGGCTGCGGCAGAGGTTGCGGTAGGCTTGGCTATTATTGTGATGGTATACCGGAATACGAAATCCGTGGATATAGACACGTTGAGCAAATTACGTTGGTAAAATAGAAAATATTTTTAGCAAGATTTTTATGGCAGAGTTACTTTGGTTAATACCATTAATACCTTTTTTAGGATTTGTTTTAAATGGCTTAGGAAGGCATCTATTTCCCAAGGCAGTACTAGGGATTATTGGTACAGGAGCAGTTTTTATTTCCTTCCTGCTAAGTATTGTCCTATTTCAAGAGATCTGGTCTGCCCGTCAGGCTGGTGAGGCAGGGGTGATCAACCAGTTTTTATTTGATTGGATTGCTATCGGCAATTTCAAGATAGGGCTTTCCTTCTTGATCGATCCCCTAAGTGCGATTATGCTCTTGATTATTACAGGCATTGGCTTTTTGATTCACCTGTATTCGTATAGTTATATGCATGCGGACAAGGATTTAGGCAAGTTTTTCGCTTACCTAAACCTGTTTATCTTCTTTATGGCCCTGTTGGTTATGGGCTCTAATTACCTGGTGATGTTTATTGGCTGGGAAGGGGTGGGCCTTTGTTCTTACTTGTTAATCGGCTTTTGGTACACAAATGGTTCTTATGTTACAGCAGCCAAAAAGGCTTTTGTGATGAATAGAATTGGGGACTTAGGCTTCTTAATTGCGATGTTCTTTATCTTGGAGCACTTTGGCTCCTTGGAATATGCTGTGGTCTTTGGACAGGCGGCCTCGCTTTCGGTAGGCAATAGTGCCGTGCTTATTATTACCTTGTTGTTGTTTGTGGCAGCTACGGGTAAGTCGGCGCAGATTCCCTTGTTTACTTGGTTGCCAGATGCAATGGCTGGGCCAACTCCAGTGTCGGCTTTGATCCATGCGGCAACGATGGTTACGGCTGGTATCTATATGGTGGTTCGCTCCAATGTCTTGTTTGCACTGTCCCCTGTGACCATGGAGATTATGGCTATTATAGGCTTGGCTACTGCTCTTGTGGCGGCCTTTATTGCCTTGACACAAAATGATATTAAAAAGGTTTTGGCCTATTCTACAGTTTCCCAATTGGGCTATATGTTCCTTGCCTTAGGGGTAGGTGCCTTTACAGGGGCTTTCTTTCATGTCTTAACCCATGCTTTTTTTAAGGCGTTATTATTCTTAGGGGCGGGTTCAGTAATTCATGCGATGGGCAATGAACAGGATATGCGTAAGATGGGCGGCCTGCGAAAAGCCTTGCCAATCACCTTTGTCACGATGTTGATTGCTACCATTGCGATCAGTGGTATTCCACCCTTCTCGGGCTTCTTTTCAAAGGATGAGATCTTGGCGCATGCCTTCCAAAGTAATATTATCCTATGGGGCTTTGGTCTTCTGACGGCATTGTTTACGGCCTTCTATATGTTTAGGTTGTTATACCTTACCTTCTATGGGAAGTTTAGAGGTACGCAGGAGCAAGCTTCACATCTACATGAATCGCCTTGGCAGATGACCACGCCCTTAATTGTACTGGCTATTCTTTCGGCTGCTGGTGGATTAATCAATTTTCCAGAAGCGCTGGGGGGTAATCAGGCTTTAGCACAGTTCCTAGCGCCCATATATTCTGGGGCACAATTGGATGCTTATACGATGAGCTTGAGTCACCAGACGGAGTATATCTTAATGGCAGTTTCGGCTATTGCGGCTTTATTAATGGCTTTTGTGGCTTATCGTAAGTATGTGCAAAAGGTTGAACTGCCGCAGGAAGATGCTGTTAAGCAGGGCTTTTTGTATAATTTATCCTACCAAAAGCTTTATGTGGATGAGTTTTATGCGGCAATAATCCTGAAACCTTTGAAATGGCTCTCTGGCTTCTTCTATACTTACGTGGAAAGGCTAGGTATTGATGGCTTTGTAAATGGAGTTGCTTCATTCTTCCTGGGTTCAGGCAAAGGTATTAGACAGCTGCAAAGCGGTTATGTCGGCTTTTATATTATGATGATGGTCTTTGGTGTTATCGCCATTATGATCTATGGTATGTTAAAGATTTGAGGATAAGGCGTAGCATTTTTTGAATTTAATATTGATTATTGATGAATAACCTTTTTATACTACTGTTTGTTCCCCTGCTGTCCGCAGTCCTGCTTTTCTTTATTAAGAATAGTAGTGTCGCTAAGCGTACGGCCTTGTTGCTGGCGCTTCTTCAGCTGGGATTGACTCTACCTTTCTTGTTTAGCTTTAAGCCTGAAGGCCTGATGCAGTTTGAGGAAAGTTGGCGTTGGATTCCTAGCCTGGGTATACATTTTCATATTGGCATGGATGGCATTAGCTTTCCGATGGTGCTATTGACCAATGCCTTAATTCCATTGATTGTACTGTCAACTTTTGACAAATCGCTGAAGGGGAATTTCTACGGTCTGGTGGCTTTTATGCAGATGGGCTTGCTCTTAGTGTTTTTGGCATTGGATGCCTTTACCTTTTATGTGGGTTGGGAAATCGCCTTGATTCCCATCTATTTTATCTGTGCCCTTTGGGGTGAAGGCGACCGTATTCGGGTAAATCTAAAGTTTTTTATCTATACCTTCTTTGGTAGCTTATGTATGTTGGTGGCGATTTTATACCTGTATAATCAAGTGCCGGAGAAGAATTTTGAATGGAGCTCATTTGTGGCCTTAGATCTTTCGGAAAATGCTGAGCGCTGGGTATTTTGGGCTTTTTTCATTGCCTTTGCTATTAAAATTCCAATTTTCCCTTTCCATACTTGGCAGCCTGACACCTATACCAATGCACCTGCGGCCGGTACGATGTTGTTGGCTGGTATTATGCTGAAGATGGGGGTATATGGCTTTATCCGATGGCTACTTCCAGTCACTCCATTTGCAGTGCTGGCTTATAGTGATCTGGTAATGATCCTATGTGTAATAGGTATAGTGTATGCCTCGATTATCGCTTTTAAGCAGACGGATGCGAAGCGTCTAGTGGCTTTCTCCTCGATTGCACACGTGGGCTTGATTACTGCAGGACTGGTCTCTTGGCAGGTTGAAGGTATGCAAGGTGCTATCTTGCAGATGGTCAATCATGGCTTTAGTGTGGTGGCTTTGTTTCTGATTATTGATATTATGGAGAAGCGTACGGGGACCCGTCAGCTTAATGAGCTTGGTGGCTTAGCAACTGCTATGCCGCAGCTGGCAGCTTTATTCCTGATCGTGATTATGGGGGCTATCGGGCTGCCCCTGACGAATGGCTTTATCGGCGAGTTCTTATTGCTAAAGGGAGTCTTTGGGTATGGGGTTTGGTATGCTGTATTTGCAGGCCTGACCTTGATCTTTGGAGCCGTGTACATGCTGCGCTTCTATCAAAAAACTATGCTGGGTACTATGCCGGCGACTTATGCCAATGTACCGGAATTAGCGGGCTTTGAGCTATTGATCTTGGTGGTTGTAGTGACAGTCACCCTTTTCTTAGGTGTCTTCCCGAATACGCTTTTATCCTTGTCAGAGGCATCGGTGATAAACTTATTAAATCATATTAAATTTTAAAATAGCGATTACAATATATTATGGGAGCGATTATTACATTAAGTATCTTGGGGATTTTAGTATTGTATTTAGGGCTGTATAAGGCCAATAATGCTTTGCTTCCAGTTATGCTATTGGGCTTGCTTGTCGCATTTGGCTTTACGCTTGCGGAGTGGAATAAGGAAGCTGTACCTCTATTCAGTGGGATGGTGCTTTTTGATAAATATGCCTTAGCCTTTTCAATGCTATGCATCTTTATTACCGCCTTAATTATTATGCTTTCAAAGGCATATTTCCGAAGTATTAGTGAGCATGTGGCGGAGTATTACTGCCTGCTGATCTTTTCCTTAACAGGGGCATTGATCGTGAGTGCTTACCATAATTTTGCCATGCTTTTTATCGGCATCGAGATTATGTCGGTCGCTCTCTATATCTTAGTGGGTATCCGCAAGAAGGATATTGCTTCGAATGAGGCTTCCTTAAAGTATTTCTTAATGGGGGCTTTCTCTACAGGCTTTATGCTGTTTGGGATTACCTTGTTGTATGGGGCTTCTGGCACCTTTGACTTGGAGGTATTACGCAACTATGTGCTGACTACTGCTACAATACCACCTATGTTCTATGCAGGGGTTCTCTTGTTATTATGTGGGCTATGCTTTAAGATTGGGGTGGCTCCGTTCCATTTCTGGACACCGGATGTATACGATGGGGCACCTATCTTGATTACGGCTTTTATGAGTACGGTGGTTAAGATTGCTTCATTTGTAGGCTTCTTGCGCTTGTTTGGGATGGTGCTAATTCCGGTAAGTGAATTATGGACTCCGGTGCTATTGACGGTAATTATTATTACCCTCTTTGTCGGGAATATCTCGGCATTGATGCAATCTAGCTTTAAGCGGATGATGGCTTATTCGAGCATCTCGCATGCCGGCTATATGCTGTTTGCCTTAGTGGCTTTAAGTGCGACTTCGCAAGCGAGTTTGTTTACCTATACTTTCGCCTATGCCTTGGCTTCAGTTATTGCCTTTGCCGTCTTGATCCTGGTCAAGCGGGAGACAGGCTCAGATCATTTTGAATCTTTTAATGGCTTGGGTAAGCGTAAGCCTTGGTTGGCTGCGGTGCTTACACTGGCGATGTTGTCCTTGGCGGGCATTCCATTGACTGCTGGCTTTATCGGCAAGTTTATGATGTTCAATCAGGTGATGCAAAATTATAATATTCTGCTGTTATTACTGGCGGTAGTGAATGCAGCAATTGGGGTTTACTATTACCTACGTGTAGTGGTAAGTATGTACTTTAAGGATGCAGAAGTGTCCACAGAGTTCCATACCCCAACAAGCTACAAGCTGGTGTTGGCCATTACTGCAGTCTTAACCTTGTTAATTGGAATTTATCCCGATTGTATTATCGGCTTACTATAAGCTATTGTTAAGGACAGCTACGCAATTAATAGTCGTATCTGTCCTTCCATTTGTTTTTTAAGGATTCTCGCAGTTTATTTTCTGCTGCATTATTGCCGGGTTGATATAGGGTTGTTCCGCTTAGTTTCTCTGGGAAGAACTCCTGATTCACAAAATTTCCTGGATAGGCATGTGCGTATTTGTATTCCGTCCCATAATTTAATTCTTTCATCAACTTGGTTGGCGCATTGCGCAGTTGTAAGGGCACGGGCAAGTTGCCTGTCTGCTTTACCAAGATTTGCGCCGCATTGATCGCCTCATAGGCGGCATTGCTCTTGGCTGAGGAGGCTAGATAGGTTACCAGTTGCCCGAGGATAATACGGGATTCAGGCCAGCCAATAACCTTTACAGCTTGAAAGCAATTGTTGGCTAGCAGCAGGGCATTGGGATTGGCATTGCCAATATCCTCGGATGCCAAGATAAGCAGGCGGCGGGCAATAAAGGCTGGGTCTTCACCGCCTTCAATCATGCGCGCAAGCCAATATACGGCTGCATTGGGATCACTTCCACGGATGGACTTTATAAAGGCTGATATTATGTCATAATGCTGTTCCCCAGTCTTATCATACAGGGCTAGATTTTGCTGCACCTGCTTGAGTACAAAGGCATTGTTGATAGGCTGTTTCTGCGCTAGGGCTGCATGCAAGACCAATTCAAAGACATTGAGTAATTTTCGGGCATCCCCTCCGGATAGCCTGAAAAGGGCTTCATACTCTTCGATCTGCACCGGATGTGCTTTTAGATAAGGGTCATTCGCCTGTGCTAATTGGAGTATACTGCCCAGTTCTGCCTCGGTAAGGTGTTCTAGTACATATACTTGGCACCGGGATAGCAAGGCGGAGATAACTTCAAAGGAGGGATTCTCAGTAGTTGCTCCAATTAAGGTGACTAGGCCTCTTTCTACAGCGCCTAATAAGGAATCTTGTTGGGATTTAGAAAAGCGATGTATCTCATCTATAAAAAGGATGGGCTGCTCTTGATTGAAGTTGCGTAGCTTTTCTGCCTTGTCAATTACATCTCGAATATCTTTAACGCCCGATTGTATGGCACTTAAGGCATAAAATGGCCTTTTGAGCTCTTCTGCAATTAGCAGGGCCAAGCTAGTTTTACCTACACCTGGAGGCCCCCAAAGGATCATCGAGGGGATGTTTTGCTGTTCAATTGCATGCCTTAAGACGGCTCCTTCGCCCACAAGCTGTTGCTGGCCGATATAATCGGCAAGGCTTTTTGGACGCATTCGTTCTGCTAAGGGGACTGTTGTTGCCATAGTCTACAAAAATACTAAAAAAATTAGATATTGTCTTGGCGCGGCATCAGAATAGCGCGCTGCGGAATCATTCAAATGAGGCCAAGGTATTGGGCTTCTGCTGCTGGGCTAAGGGCGTGCTAGGCGCTTTGCTTTTAGTTCTTAGCTTAGGTGCTACTGTAGATTGACCTTATATCTTTTACGGGGTGACTGCTCAGGTAGGTGACACAGGTAGGTATATTTCTGTGGAAAGCTGCTGAATTTAGGCCCCACCAAGCAGTCATTTGTTGGATATACTAGTAAATTTATCTAAGTTTGAAAAGATAAGTAACTCAGATCTATGCGATTTCTCAAGAAAAATATGCCTTCTTATACCTTATGCCTTACTAAAACTGTGCGAGCCCTCTTCTTGAATACGGGGTTATTGGTACTTGGCTTTGGCGCTCAAACTGCGGTTTTTGCTCAGAAGAAGGATATGCCAGTAGACCCAAGTGGTTACATAAAGAAATATGACGCTAGTTTTACGGGCATAGGTCCTCAGGTCTATATCCCTGAAACTCCTAAGTCCAAGGAGGAGCTGCTGAAAGAGTCCTATAGTAAGAAGTTTTCCTTTAAAGATAGCATTGCGCGGGAATTGGATTTCCAGAAGTTGCTTCAAGAGTTTAAAAGTACCAGCAATGCGGGGAGCATCGCTAATTTATTGTCCAAGCTGCCGATTAGTAAGGCCGAGTGGCTAAAGCTGATTGAGCAGGAGACTCAGGCGGAGAATTATGATACTGCCTACGCGCTCCTTAATGCTTATGCGATTCAAGCCCTAAGAGAGAAGTCTATTCCAGAAGCCCTGACCTTGTTGAATAATGCTTTGGCGCATGCCAAGCAGCAGCAGCAGCCGGCGGATGTGGCCAATATACAGTACAACTTGGGTAATATCTACTTTTATTTGAAGGATCTAAACAATGCTGGCGCCCTACAGGAAGCCAATTATAAGATGGCTGTGGAACAGCGCAGTCTAGTGGAGCAGGCTACCTCCTTGGTGAAAATCGCTCTTATACAAGCCGCTGATAAGGATTATAATTCAGCAGAAAATAATATTATTCGGAAGGCTATTCCCTTGTTGAACAAGGCCAAGGCTTATGAGCAAAAGGTGGCTGCTTGGCTTGCCCTTGCTCAGATTTATCAATGGCAGAATAAACATACTGAAGCGCAATGGTTTTTGATCCAAGCGCGGGACCTCGCCGTGAGTAAGGGCTTGACTGCTGACCTCGCGGAGATGGAGTATATGCTAGCTTTCTCCAAGCTGGTGCAAAAGAACTATAGCGTCGCACAAAAGGAATTTATCAGTGCCGACAAGTTGGCTAAATTGGAAAAGAATAAGCTGTTGCAACTGGCTATTTTGGACCAATTAGGACAGGCTTATATGGAGAATAATGAACTCCCTAAAGCTGCTGATATATTGGATAGTTATAGGTCGCTCCGCTTAGAATTATTTAAGAATTAATTAATTTATATCCATTCCTGTTATTTGGTCGACTTATAGGGTATGTTTGCGGAACTAAAGGCTATTCAATTTCTATGGAAAGAATTGTTTTTGCTTTTACGCAAAATATGTAAAGCCATTAACTCTTTCTACTAATGGGCTCTTGCTCAGTGGGGCGTGATTTTATTTTGAAGCTGATATACTTGCGTTTCCGTAGATAAATTTCTACAATTATTGTAAAGTTTTTGCTAAATACGCTGAAAATCAATGTAAAGTGTTATTTTTGAGTGTCAATTTTAGGCTTAGTTTAACTAGCGCTACAAGATTTATAATAAAACTACATGCAGATTTGCTAGTTGCGGTTCTTCAATCGTAAATAGTTGCATACTGTTTTTTAAGCATGTGCTAGGCTTTGTAAGCCTTTGTAAGAATTCCCTGATAAAATAGGTTTATGACCAGTGAGGTAATAATTAATTTTAAGAAATGATAATAGAATTTGATTCAAAAAGAGTGAAAGCCTTTGAGTCTTACGTACTTTGTTTTGCTGTTGTGCAGGTCCTACACTTGATATCGTTGATAGCCAATCTTAATACACCATTGGGTTTGCTATACGGTCCACTTTTGTATGGCATGTACGTTTCCTTGCAGCAGGACAGTCCTTATTCTATTCGGGGATTTCTGTTGCAGACATTTCCTTTTTTCTTATTCTTTGTTTGGTATATATTTACCTACTTCTTGCCCTCTAGCTTTTATTTTATTTGGATCTTCCCTTTAATGGTGGCATCCTCCTTAATCTATTGTCTGTTAATCTTTTATAAGCTAATGCGTAATTTTCATACGCAAAACAATGAGTACGTATTATTGGTTAAGCAACTTTCAGTCCTAGGGATTACTATCGCATTCTTCTTGTTCCTTTTTTATATGGATCAGTTCCTGCAAGTTAGTCTGCGCATTGAAACTATCTTTACCCTGTCGGTTTCCTTGTTTTTCTGTGTGTTTATTGCCTTGCATTTCTTGTATTTACAGTGGCATGGAAAGCGAAAAGTTGAAACGGATGCGCAGCCAGAGTTGCCGCTGGAGATGGAGCCCATTATGCGTAGTTACGGACAAAGGCTGGAGCAGGCTATGACGCAAGATGAACTATTTCTAGATGCAAACCTTAGTTTAGGACAGCTGGCCGACATTACCGCTATTCCTAAAGCCTATATCTCAGAATTCTTAAATCGCTATCAAAAGCTAAGTTATTATGAATGGCTAGCCAAGTATAGGATAGAATATGCTTTGAATTTTATGGAAAGCTCAGCACAGCAATTAAAGATGGAAGCCGTGGCTTCAGCAAGTGGATTTAATTCGAAGACGGTGTTTTATCGTTATTTCAAGCTTTATGTGGGCGAGTCGCCTTCGGCCTATCGGTCAAAATTAATAGGAAGTTAATGTCTATTATATTTTTTGCATACACCTTAATCTTTGTATTTGGCGCCTTAGGCATTCATTTAGTCTTTATTCAGCCTAAAAAGAGCTTGATGGACAAAGTCTTGTTGGTGTTTTTGTGTGTGGCTATGCTAAATGTTTTGTCCGCATGTATCTTTAGGGATGTAATGGTGGGCTACCTGTATGTAGATTATGCTGCACCCTTTGGTCTTATCTATGGGCCGCTACTTTACTTTGGCTATTCTTGTACCCTGGATAGAAAAATAAGTAGAAAGTCGGTTTTTCTACACCTAATCCCATTTTCTCTATTTCTAATTGTCTTTTTAGTTTTTGTTTCATGGACCTATTTTAGAGAAAATTATTCCTCTGTTTATTATAGTGCTTTATACGCAATTACCGTTTTGTCATGGGCGGCTTACCCCATGTTTTTGATTTTAAAAGGAAGACCTTTGCGTAGCAATTCAAGCAGTGTTTTTCGGTATGCTATGATTATTTTAATCACCTTAGCATCCTTCTTTTTACCATTAATTGTTATTCGTGCAAGTCGCAATACTGCTGCTGACATCCCTGTTTTCAGGCTGATCGTATTTGTGGCGATGTTGTTAGGGGTTGTCTTGGTATACTTTCATCTGCTTGAACAGCTAAAGCATGCTTCAATTGCGGAAAGCGAAGCAAAGGAAACCAATTTGCTCCCTGCTAAAGCTGTCCAAGAGGAAGTCAAGGAGAGTCCAGTGCAGGAGATTCCGGCCCATTATTTCCTTAAAATTCAGCAGTATTTAGCAAAGGATAGGTACTTGAATGCTAATTTTAAGTTGGCCGATATGTCCAAGGAATTGGGAGTGCCTAAATACCTTATTTCGCAATATTTTCAACAGGTTTATCAGGATAGTTTTGTCCGCAAGGTAAACTCTTGGCGTATTGCTTATGCCTGTCAGTTATTGTTAAAGCCTGATGTAGAGCTTAATATGGAAGATCTTGCTTTTAAGTGTGGCTTTAGTTCACGGGCTTCATTTTATAGGAATTTTAATCAGGAGAAAGCCTGTACACCATTGGAGTACAGGGAAAAATACACAAATAGTAAGGCTCAAGCATGATGCACAAAGCCTTATACCTACTCTTCCTGCTCTGCGCCGGCTTACAGTCCCTGTATGCGCAGCAAGTAGATGATTTTGAGCGTCGGTATAATGAAGTGTACAGTGCGAAGCTTGCCGTTAGTGTGGAGGATGCCTATAGGATTGCAGACTCCTTGTTGCAATCGGCTAAGAATGATGAGCAGCGCATAAAGTCCTATATGCTGCTGGCCAATATCAAGCATAGTACAGGAGATATTTCAATGGCAATTTCGCATGTTTTAAAGGCGCAGCGCATTGCCGAGCTGGGCGGTTATGCGGAGTGGGAGCCTCGAACGGCAGGCTTTTTAGCTACCACCTTTCGGAATATTGGCTTGCTGTCTGAATCCAAAAAATATTTAACAAAGGCCGATCTGGCCAATCAGAAGCTGCGTAACAGCAAGGGCTATGCCTTGACGCAGGTGTCTATATTGCAGGAGAAAGCTTTCCATGCCGTTGAGGTAGAACTATATGATGTGGCTATCTCCATCTTGGAGTCTTGTAAGCCTGTGATGCTCTTGGATACCAGTAGTTTATCCCGAGCGGTCCAGGTAAAGGCTACTACGGATCAACTCCTTGGGGTTTGTTACCTACAATTAGGGAAGCTAGACCTAGCAGATTCCCTGTTGCAGGCCTCCTTTATAGGCTTGGATGGCCTCGAAAGCAACTTAGTCCCATATATCTATCGTGCACGTGCAGAAATCGCTTTAAAGCGTGGGGACCTTGAGGCAGCAAAATTACAGCTGGACTTAGCACAGCCCTATATCCAGAGTTCTAATCGGACTGAGCTTAAGCAGCTTTTGTACCGGACTTATATAAGGTACTACGATCAGGTGGATATTAGTCTGGCCAATCATTACCGCAGTCTATACCAGAAGCTGAGCGAGGAGCAGACGGTGCTTACCCGCAAGGTGGCCAATGAACTCTTGGAAAAGGTGCATGCTGAACAGAAAAAGGATGAATTTTGGAGTATTTTGCTGTGGATAGGTGTAATCCTACTGCTTGCTATCTGCATTTTTATGGCCATCCGTATGCTGCTGGATCGCCGGGCGAAACGGCTGCAGCCTGTGCTTGTTCAAGAGGAGGTCCTTCCGGTCAGGCTTATTTTGCCCAGCGTAGCTACAGCAACGGATGACAGCGGTATGCATATGGCAAAGGATACTGAAAAAAGGCTCTTAATCCGGCTAATCGAGCTGGAGGAGGAGGAGTTTTTCTTGGATCCCAATTTATCCCTCTCCAAGGTGGCTTTATTGATGAATACCAACCAGCGGTATGTCTCTTATATCTTAAAGGAGCATAAGCATAAAGACTTTAATGAGTATATTCAGTATTGTCGGATTAACTATATTAAAGTATGCCTAGCGCATGATGCAACCTTATTGGATTGTAAAATCAGCTATATCGCTAGTCTTTGTGGCTTTAACTCACACAGTAAGTTTTTAATAGCCTTTAAGGCGGAGACGGGCTTATTGCCTTCTCGATATATTCAGAATCTACGCCAATTGAAAGAAAGAAAGGCGCAGCCATAGCCTTTGCTGCTGGGCCTTTTGCAGGAGGTGTAGGCCGCTTAAATTAAGGCCTAGGCTGTGTTTTACACAATCTAGCTTTCCTAAAATTCACTATATTTGTATATAATACATTTTTATGTCGTTTGAAATAAAGAAAATTTGTTGCATTGGTGCTGGATATGTAGGCGGACCTACCATGTCTGTAATTGCAAGTCAATGCCCAGATATAGAAGTTACCATTGTAGACGTTAATCATGAGCGTATTGCGGCTTGGAATAGTGAGGATATGGATCTCCTGCCGATCTATGAACCTGGGCTTGCAGCCATTGTTTCGGAAGCGCGTGGTAAGAATTTGTTTTTTTCTACTGATGTCGCTAAAGCCATTGCAGATGCTGACATGATCTTTATATCCGTCAATACCCCAACCAAGAATTATGGTAAAGGTAAGGGGATGGCGGCTGATCTAAAATATATTGAGCTTTGCGCGCGACAGATTGCGGAGGTGGCCACTACGGATAAGATTGTTGTGGAAAAGTCTACGCTGCCTGTTCGTACCGCTGCTGCCTTAAAGAGTATTTTGGACAATAGTAGCAATGGGGTTAACTTTCATATTCTATCCAACCCTGAGTTCCTGGCTGAAGGAACCGCTGTTCAAGATCTGTTAAACCCGGATCGGGTGCTGATCGGAGGGGAGCATCCTGAAGCCATCCAAGCCTTAGTGGCTATTTATGCGCAATGGGTAAGCCCTGAATTGATTTTGACCACTAATTTATGGTCTTCTGAACTGTCTAAATTAACGGCGAACGCTTTTTTAGCACAAAGGGTGTCTTCTATCAATGCGATCTCGGAATTGTGTGAAGTTACGGGAGCCAATGTGGATGAGGTCGCAAAGGCAATAGGCATGGATTCACGTATAGGCCCAAAATTTCTTAAGGCCTCTGTAGGCTTTGGAGGGTCCTGTTTCCAAAAGGATATCTTAAATCTCGTGTATATAGCCCGCTCTTACAACCTACATGCTGTTGCGGACTACTGGGATCAAGTTATTATTATGAATGAGCATCAAAAGCGTCGCTTTGCGGATAATATTATACAGACTCTTTACAATACCGTTTCGGGCAAGAAGGTGGCGATGCTGGGCTGGGCCTTTAAGAAGGATACCAATGATACGCGGGAGTCAGCGGCAATCTATGTGGCGGATTACCTGATGAATGAACAGGCAGACCTTGCAGTCTTCGATCCTAAGGTTACCCAGGAGCGTATACAGCTGGATATAGATCAGCTTAACAGTAGGCCTTCCGAAAGTAATAGGGCGCAGCTAAGGGTTGTTACAGATCCTTATGAGGCTTGTCAGGATGCGCATGCTATTGCTGTCTTAACAGAATGGGATGAATTTAAGGATTATGATTGGAAGCGCATTAAGGCGCAGATGAAAAGACCTTCTTTTGTATTTGATGGCCGCAAGCTTTTGGATCGCAAAATGCTGGAATCACTGGGCTTTATCTATTATGCCATAGGCGAATAATCCCTTTAATTACAACCTGTTTATACATAAAAAAGGAGGAACAATTTGTTCCTCCTTTTTTATGTATAAGTTTTTAGGCTTAGAAACGTTCGAATTGCGAGAAGAAGAATGAACCTTCGATTTGTGCATTTTCGTCAGAATCCGAACCGTGAACCGCATTTGCATCAATAGATACTGCGTATTTGTTACGGATGGTGCCTTCAGCAGCCTCAGCTGGGTTTGTAGCGCCAATTAATGTACGGAAGTCTTCAACTGCATTATCTTTCTCCAAGATAACTGCAACGATAGGTCCTGATGTCATAAATGCTACTAGCTCACCATAAAAAGGTCTTGCTTTGTGAACAGCGTAGAAATTACCAGCAGTTTCTTCTGTTAACTGGATATATTTCATTGCTACGATTTTAAAGCCGCCAGCGATAATGTCATTCAAGATTGCTCCGATATGTCCGTTTGCTACAGCATCCGGCTTAATCATTGTAAAAGTTCTGTTAGTTGCCATTTGTTTTAATCAAATTTTTTGCAAAGGTATGAAATCTATGCAGTAATAATGAAACCTTTAGCTGATAATTTATCAGCATAGTTTTGGGTTCCTAAATTATGTTATACTAAGGGTTTTTCACCTTTAATTAATTCAAAGATAGTGATTTCAGGCAAGATGCCTACGCGGCCTGGGTAACCCAAGAAGCCATAGCCTACGTTAACATAGAGCTGCTGTTTGTTTTCTTCATATAGTCCCGCCCATTCCTTGTAAATATACTTGGCTGGACTCCATTTAAAGTGCTCTGTACGCACCCCAAATTGCATCCCATGGGTATGACCTGCAAACATAACATCTACATCCGTATCCATCACCTGAGCACGCCAATGCGAGGGATCATGGGATAGCAACAGCTTCACGGCTGACTCTTCAGTGCCCAGCAAGGATTTTGCCAGGTCTCCTTTTTTAGGAAACCTACCGGTGCCCCAGTTTTGAACCCCAGCTATACTTAGCTCGTCACCGCCCATCTTGATCTTCCGATTTTCATCCATCAGGAGATCCCAGCCCATAATCTTATGGGTGTCAATAAGGTCTTGTAGGTTTTTTTGCTTAGCAGGAGAGTCTTCTTTTCCAAAGTAATAATCTCCATAGTCATGGTTCCCCAATACGGAAAATACACCTAGGTCAGACTTTACCTTGCTAAAGATATCTTGGTAATCCCGCATTTCATTGGCGAGGTTGTTTACTAAATCGCCTGTGAAAAAGGTGATGTCGGCTTTTTCATTTAATAGCATCTCTATCCCACCTAAAACGGATTTCTTATTGTAAAATGAACCCGAATGCACATCTGATATTTGCGCAATGCGCATGCCATGAAAGGAGGCTGGGAGATTCGGGAGATAAAGCTTCTGTCTTCTTAATTGATAATCGTATCCGCCAGAGATAACACCCCAAGC
>JASLCA010000087.1 GCA_030146225.1 Sphingobacterium sp.
TACTTAAGTTCATCATTTAACGATTATAAGCCTCGTCTGCGAGTCTTTGTCCTTCTCGATAAGCAGCACCTAATCTATCTAGGTCTTGGGCTAACAAATGACCTAATAGGGCTCCAATCACAATCTGAATCCACCCTCCTTCAACTTCGATCATATCCTTGGCATTCAGCTCCTGAACACCAAACCTTCTTACATCTAAGGAATTCATTTATAAATCTTTAAAATTTACGCCTACTCGCTTTAAGCTTTTCAGCATCTGCTTTCGTTGATCAACACTACTAAATTAAATGCTTTCAATGCACAAAAAAAGCATCGAGTAATTTATTTTGAAAAAATATTTTTCAATTTATTATTTTCATAAAAACGCCTTAAAACAAGAGCATATGTCTACTACAATATAGCACAGGCTAGGCCCGAAATTATTTTAGAATGTAACGATCGGCATAAAAGAAAGAACTAAATCCACGCTTCCAAATGAAGGATTATTATTGAAGATTGCTAATAAAACTCTTAAAGCAAAAAAGCGGCAACCCTCCCTTCAGAGAATTACCGCTTTAATCATATTATTTCTTGAGGCTTCCTTAATCCACCTTCTGTATAAGTCGCTTAATATCCGAAAGCTCCCCAAACAAAACCAACAGGTCCCCTTCTTCCAGCACCGTCTCAGAGCTTGCAATGCCTGAAGCCTCTTTATGATGCACCGTAACCCCTTTAACCTGCTTATCAATAGACTTTACCGTAGTAAGCACAATTACCTTGTATTTATTGGTCAGATTTGCCTCGCGCAGGGTTTGGCCCAGATACTTACTCGGCACGCGGGCCTCAATAATCGAATACCGATCTGAAACCTTGAAGGAGTCAACAATGTCCACATTGTCCAAGCGCATCGCCAGTCGTTCCGCCGCTTCCTCCTCTGGCATTACATGCTCTTCTATTTGCATCGCCTGTAGCACCGTTTTTTGTAAGTCCGAAACCACACGACCAATTATACGCTTAACTTGCAGCTGCTTTAATAAAGCTGTTGTTAAAAGGGAAGCTCCCTCATCCTCACCAATAGCTACAATAACCGCATCACAATCCTTTAGCGGCAGCGAAGTCACCGCTTCTCGATCAGTACTATCCATACAAACCGTGTGGGTAATTTTATCCTTAAGTTGCTCCACAATGGTCAAGCTCTTATCAACCGCAATAACCTCATGGCCCAACTCGGTCAAGTGTATTGCCAATGATTTCCCAAAGTGGCCCAAACCTAATACAATATATTTCATCGCTTTCTATTTACAATAATGTAGAAGAATTGCTCCCCCTATTAAAAAATTAAAACAATATCCGTTCAGTAGGATAAATATAACTCTTATTTCGAGTGTTCTTGATAAAGGCCACCAACAAGGTTAAAGTCCCCACCCGGCCCACAAACATGGTCATAATAATAATCATCTTTCCCGTTGATGATAAAGATGGCGTTACGCCAAGGCTTAAACCACAAGTCGTATAAGCCGAAATGCTTTCAAAGAGTAACTCTTTCATCGACCGATCAGCGTCAGAAAAATTTAAGAGTGTAAAACTAATCGTTATGGAAATTACCGACAATAAGATAATTGCAAAAGCTTTATTAACCGACTCGGGAACAATCCGACGCTTAAAAAGCTCTACGGACTCCTTGCCTCGCGCAAGAGTCACAATATTTAACAAAGCCAGGGCAACGGTGGTCACCTTTACCCCACCCCCTGTTGAGCCTGGCGATGAGCCCATCCACATCAGGATAACCAACATAATCAAGGTAGGTCCAGTAACAAAGTTTAGGTTGACACTGCTAAAGCCCGCCGAGCGAGCAGAGTTGGCCATAAAGAAAGAAGTCACCCATTCTCCCGCAGCTGAATCATCCGTAATTAAGGTGGCCTTCTGCTCCATCAAAAAGTAGGATACCGTAGCAATTGTCAAGACAACAGCATTACAAATAAGCACAAAGCGAGAATTAAAGGTAAAGACCTGTGGCTTATGCGCATAAGGTCGCCTTAAAATCACCCGTAACAACAAGGCCTTCAGCTTATGCTTGGTATAGGTGTAAAAGTTATACACCGTCCCAAAGCCCAAGCCTCCTAATACAAAAAGGCTAGCTAAGCAAAGTTGAAAGGCATAATTAAACCTATAAGCCGAATGATTAATGCCATCCGGCAAGATCGAAAACCCAGAATTACAAAAGGCAGATATTGCATGAAAAGAAGCAAAAAAGATGCGCTGCCCTAGGGAATCAAACTGACTTGCTTCCAAAGATGAGAAGATCAATAAGCCCCCTAAAAGCTCAAACAATAAGGTAATAAAGATAATTGTCAGCAAGGTGGACACCACGTCATTCAGCTTGTTCTCACCTAATATTTCTCCAAACATCAACTGATTCTTATAGGAAAATCCACCTGAAAAGAAATAGCCAAAAAAACCTGTAAAGGTCATAATACCCAATCCCCCAACCTGAATCAACAGCATAATAACTGTCTGCCCAAAGACAGAGAAGTTCGTAGAGATATCCGTAACCGAAAGGCCTGTAATACAGACCGCACTAGCCGCCATAAATAAGGCATCTACAAAGCTTAATGGCGCAAAGATTGTGGTTCTTGGAAGCATCAGCAATACCGTGCCCAATAGAATTAATGCAATAAAGCTAATGACAAATAATATAGTAGGATTAAAGTAAAAATTGTCGAAGAATAGGCTATTGCGAGACAACTCTAACAAGAATAAGATAGCAATACCAAGATAAACCCATTCCTCCTTCGCAAAGAAGGCATGCGAATCCAATCTAGACAAACTAATAAGCACAAAATAGCCGATCAGCGTTAAGCCCGAGATCTGCGAAAGGTCCAAACGTTGCTTTACAATCCGACTGACCAAGGTCCTTATGGAGACCAAAGCAAAAAGACTGTAAAACATAACGAGGATAACTCGCTCCGTTACAGCAGCAAGATAAGGATCCGTAATATAGCCCACATGGATAATAACTACGCTAAAGCAAATCATGCTCAGGTAGAACATGCCTTGGTCTACACGCTTGTTTTTATACTTTACTAGGTATTTTAAGAATTCAATAAAACGTCCCATATCCTCCAAACTTTAACATATTCCCGCGAGATGAAACGCATTAATCTTCTTTTTCAGCTGTTCGGTCTTTCTTTTTAAACAGCTTCTTAATAAATAAGCCCGTCTTCTTAACGGCCTGCTTGCCATCGGAAACAATCTCCTTTGTGGCCTCCGCCTTGCCGATAAGCTTTTGTTCACGCTCCTTGTCGATGCCCGCGGTTTGCTTTATCCCTTCGAGCAAGCTCTTCCACAGGTTCTTAAAAAAGGTATAAGAAGGATCCCTAGGGTAGCTTATTTTTCCAGTATGGTAGATTTCGTTTGCATCCGGATTGCTATCATTAATCAAAATCTGATTTACCAGAAATGAAACCACTTTACCAGAGGTCTTCTTGCCATTTTCCTTTTGAATATCGGGTAGCTTTACCTTTAAGTTGTCGTAATCAAACCAGAAGTTACCCGTGGTATGCCTGTCCGTCCCTTGCATATCAAAGCGGATTTTCCGAATATTTCCAGAAGCAATTTCGAAGTTCAAGATGGGTTGTAATATCTTGTTAAATGCAGGCGCTTTCATCGGGTCCACATGCCCCTTGTAGGTATATGCTCCCTTCGTACTTAACATATCAAAGTTAAATAACACAGCAAGGGGCCCGCTATTCATAACCTTTGTCTTGAGGTCCGCTTTCATAAAGCGATTCTTCTGTAGAATCAGGCTGTCATTTGTCACATTGGACAGGATACCTCGGGTGTCATTAAAGGTAATCGTTCCCTCGCGATGATATTTCGCCCCCATCTCCGTATACTCAATATCGATATTATCTAAGAAGATCTCTTTCAGATTTAAGGCCATCCCAAATTTCATCAGCTGCTGATGTGGGGCACGCCCTATTTGATTTACAGGCTTCTTAGGAAAGCGCTTGTCCCCATAAAACTTTACAGTCCCGTCGCGCACGAACATTTTCTCAGTCACACAGCCCTTCCCAGCCAATAAGCCCATAAAGTCGAATCCTTCCAAGCGCAAGCTATCCGCCCTGAGGCTGACCAAGGTCTTGTTCACCTTAGTCCGACCGTAATAGGTGCTCCTAGGCATAGTCGGCTCATAATAAACCCCCGCTAAAACCAAGGTTTTCTCTTGGGTATTAAAGCTTAAACTACTAAAGCCACCTTTATATAATCCTTTAGGAAAATTATGATTAAACTTAGGCATAGACAGCGCAATCATCTTGGCATAGAACAATTGGGATGAATCAGCTTGCGCCTCACCATCAATCAGAAAGTCTTTAACCTGCAAGCTAATTCCGTTTTGTGCAATCTTAAAGGTTTCTTTACCGTCCTCAGCTTGCTTAACATAATTAAGGTAAACACTATCAACCCGAATATCCTTTACATCCACAAAAGCGAGGACCTTCTTCAGGCTCGCTCTAAAATCTTTCTCTCCGGGATGTTGCAGGGTGTCATTATAGGCATGATACTTTTGGGTAAGCTGTAGCTTTACCGTACCCAAAGCAATAGATTTTATGCGCAGGCCCTTATCCTTAATAAGGTCAATTATTGAAAAACGCTTAATTTGCAGCGTCTTCATCTCTACATCATAGAGGTTGTTGGCCGCCTTTTGTTGGCCTTCTAGGAGTCTATATACATTTGTATCCGCCCGAAAGACTAGATTACGAAAGGTAACATTGCCAATGGCCGGGTTAATATCCAAGTCATCATAAGTAAGCTTATACAAACCCTGTGTAGACTCCTGCACCAGGGTCGCCAACTTTTCTTCCACAAGCACTTTCCAGTTTCGAGAAAGATACCAGCCAGCAACAGATAGACTGACAGCTAACACTGCAATAAGGCTAAGCGCCCAAATCCAAACCTTACGCATAATTATGTTTTATTTGTTCTTTTACAATAAACAATAGTATTCACTTTATGTTTGGCCAGCCTGCTATTCTCCTTAGCCGCGGCTGTCCTGATTGTTATAAATGCTCAAATAACTGTCGTAGCGCGAAGGCTCAATATCGCCATTTTCTAGGGCTTCCAACACCATGCAGCCAGGTTCATTAATATGCACACAATTATTAAACTTACAGGTATTTAAGCGGGCTCTCATCTCGGGAAAGAAATGCGAAAGCTCTTCTTTCTCAATATCGACTATGCCCAGCTCCCGTATCCCTGGGGTATCAATAAGCTTCCCGCCAAAGGAGAGGTCGATCATCTCCGCAAAGGTCGTCGTATGCTTCCCTTTGTCTGACCAGTCCGATATCTCTCCTGTACGTAAAGCCACTGTCGGCTCTAAGGCATTAATTAAAGTAGACTTGCCAACGCCTGAATGCCCAGAGACAAGCGTCGTCTTATCCTTTAACAATTCCCGCACCTGCTCTATATTCGTCCCTTCCTGAGCCGAGACCTCATAACAGTCATAACCAATGCCTTGATAAATATCCTTATACAGCTGCAATATTTCTAAGCCTTCCTTGGAAAACAAGTCGAGCTTATTAAAGATTAATATTGCCGGAATACTGTAAGCCTCCGCCGTAACCAAGAACCGATCAATAAAGCCTAGGGATGTAGGCGGAGATGCTAAGGTTACTACAAGCAAAGCTTGATCCAAATTTGCACCAATTATCTGCGTCTGCTTGGATAAATTAATTGATTTCCGAATAATATAGTTTTTACGCGGTTCCAAGTGGGTAATAATTCCACTATCTTGATCTGGCTCCATCGCTATTCTTACCCAGTCCCCCACTGCCACAGGATTGGTCGTTTTAATATCCTTAATGCGGAATTTCCCTTTAATACGACATTCTACACGCTGTCCTTCCTCTGTTAATACCACATACCAACTTCCTGTAGATTTTGTAACTAATCCTCGCATGCTTATTGAATTTTTCCTTTTTTATCCCTCATCGCCTTGCAAAAGTCGGAAAAATTTCCTGAAAGACGGTTGGAATCAAGAAGATATTATCCCCCTCTGCAAAAAGGCATTATGACTCTTTACAGCTAGACCAAGGGCATTTATTATAGGCAAAATATATCCCGGCTCTTTATGGAATTTTGTATCTTGAAGCATCATTAAACAAAGTAAACATTTGCATGGACGAAAAGCAGCAGCTTCTTCAATATAAACAAACTGGTGATTTAGCTATTCTAGGGCAGCTTTTTGCGCCCTATATGCCCCTGCTTTATGGTGTATGCTTTAAATACTTACAGGATAAAGACCGCGCACAAGATGCCGTTATGCAAATATTTGAGGAGCTTATCCAAAAGCTGCGGCAGCATGAGATTGATAATTTCAAAAGCTGGCTCCATGTATATGCGAAAAACTATTGCTTAATGCAGTTAAGGCGGGAAAAAGGAAAAACATACTTGGACATCGAGGAACATCTTTATGAAAGCGATCAAAAGTTGCAGCATGAAGATGAGGAGCGCTGGACAGATGCAGATATTGAAAGCCTTACTGACTGCCTAGGAACTTTACAGGAGCATCAAGCACAGTGTGTGCGCTTGTTTTACCTTGAACAGAAGTGTTATCAAGAAATTGTAGAAGAGACTGGATTTGACTATAATCAGGTGAAGAGCTACATCCAAAATGGAAAAAGGAATTTAAAAATCTGCTTGGAAAAGAAGAAAGATGGAAAGTAACTATCAACTCACGAAAATACATAATTACATCAATGGCCTAATGGCTGTAGATGACATGCATACCTTTGAGCAAGAGGCCTTGCGGGATCCTTTCTTACAAGATGCGATCGATGGCTACCGCCTTCAGCAAGGCGTAGATCCCCGTGCACTAAGCCTTCTTCAGCAGCGACTACAACGCAGGGTGGCCGAGCAGGCACGCTTAAAGCATAGCCATTACTTTGGCTGGCAACGCCTTACAGTAGGGCTAGTAGCCGCAGTCATGTTTGTTGTGGCCTGTACTTTATTGCTTATTCGCTACTTCCCAGACAAAACGAGATCGAATATTACCGAGGTAGAGTTAATGGATGAGCAGCTCAGCCATATTCGTGTGGAGGCCCTGCCAAACAGCACGGCACAGCCCCTATCGGGTTGGGAGTCATACCAAAGCTTTCTGAGTCAAAATTACGCTGGAAGCAACCCTGTGCCAGAAGTTATCGTCGCTTTCCAAATTGATAAAGACGGCAGTCCATATCAGATAACAATAAAAACAGAGAGCAACAACAGCACATATGAGGAGTTAAAGTCACTAATCGCAAAAGGACCAAAGTGGAAAGGCGCATCGGCAACCTTAAAAATCACATTCCCAGAGTAAACAAAACGGGTCCTGAAAATCAGGACCCGTTTTTAAAATATTTACTTTACCCAGCGCACTTTCTCGGCGATAGGTGTACGTACTGGTTCACGTGAGGCGCTTTCATGATGCCCCAAATAAAACAAGCCTATACATTTCTGATTTTCTGTTAAAGCTAAATATTCACCCAGGTGATTGATAAAGCTTGGGGTAGCCCAGTAGCCGCCAATACCTAAGGAATGTGCTGCCAACCAAATATTCTGAACAGAACAGGCTGTTGCAGCCAATTCTTCCCATTCTGGAACATCCCCTGTATAGTTGACGATAATGGCGATAGCAACATTTGATTGCGTTGCTTTCTTACCCATGTTTTCCTCCGTAAGGGCTGTATATTTTTCAGCAGGCGTAACCGCTTTATAAATACGGCTCAACTCAGCTCCCAATTCCAAAAGACCATTCTCTTGAAAAACCACAAAACGCCAAGGTTGTGTACGCTTATGTGTAGGAGCAGCATTCGCCGCCTCAAGAATTGTCAAGATATCCGCTTGACTAATTGCTTGATCGGTAAAACTGTTTTGGTTAACCGTTCTTCTAAAATGTATTGCCTTTAATATCTCGTTTGTCATATATAAACTTATCTACGTGATGTTTTAGAGTTTTGAATCTTCTCTAAAGAAACCTCCAACGCAGTATTTGTGTTTAATTCAATAATAACAGTTTTGGTTCCATAAGCTAATTTGGAAACCTTAACCACATACTTTCCTTCTGGAAGCGCAACAGTATACTCCCCATTGGCATCCGTTTTCAAGGTATGTGAAGTATTCTTCACCACAACTTCTGCATTGGCAACGGCTTGACCCTGCTCATCAATAACCTTACCTTTTATCTCCAAATCTCCTTGTGCAAAACTCACCGCAAAGAAAAGGCAAAGCATAACTAAACTTACTATCTTTTTCATAATTTTTCTTTTAATTCACAAAATTAGCAAATAATCAACAGCTTAATTGTGGCTATTCGCCGACATTAAGCGGAGGCTTTCTCCTCTAAAATAGTTACAATATGCAATATCGTAAGCACGGCCTTCTCCATATCCTGTCTACTCACCCACTCCATCTTTCCGTGGAAGGCATGACCGCCCGCAAATACATTTGGACAGGGCAAGCCCATAAAGGATAGCCTTGAGCCATCTGTCCCGCCCCGAATACTTCTTCGCTCTGGCGTAAGGCCTACTCTAGCGATAGCCTCTAGGCCTACATCCATAATCTCAGGATGCTGATCCAAGACCTCTTTCATATTACGGTACTGCTCAGTTACCTTAAAGGAATAGCTGGCACCTGGGTACTGCAACATCACTTGATCTACAATCTTCCGCAACTCATCCTCGTGCGCGACAAGGTTTGCCGTCAGGTGGTCCCGAATAATAAAATCAACACTGGCTTTATCAACGCCCCCACTTATTGTATTGGGGTGTACAAAGCCTTCTTTTCCCTTAGTGGTTTCTGGCGAAAGTCTATCCTGTGGAAGAGCCGCAATAATAGCCGCAACAATCTTCAATGCACTTACCATCTTGCCTTTGGCAAAGCCTGGGTGCACAGAAATACCTTGAACCGCAATATGCACCGCATCCGCTGAGAAGGTTTCATCCTCAATCGTGCCTGCGCGCTCCCCATCCATGGTATAACCAAAGTCGGCTCCTAACTTTTGCAGGTCAACATGATTAACTCCAGCCCCAATCTCCTCATCAGGCGTAAACAAGATCTTGATCTCACCATGCTTAATCTCTGGGTGTAGCATTAATAAGCGTGCTGCATCCATAATTTCAGCAACCCCAGCCTTGTCATCCGCTCCCAACAAGGTCGTACCACTAGCCGTAATCACATCATTCCCAATTTGATTTTTCAAATCTGGATGCGCATCGTATTTAATTACAACGGTATTGTCATCCGGCAATACCAGATCCTGGCCTTGATAGTTTGCATGCACTAATGGCTTCACATCCTTGCCAGAGCAATCAGGAGAAGTGTCCACGTGCGAACAAAAACAAACCACCGGAACAACCTTATCCGTATTACTCGGGATAGTTGCATAGACATAACCATGTGGATCTAAGTGTGCATCAGCAACACCCATCGCTAATAGCTCCGCCACTAACAGGCGGCTCAGGTCCTTCTGCTTCTCGGTAGAAGGAAATGTAGATGAGGCAGGGTCTGATTCGGTATCGATCTGCACATAACGTAGAAAACGCTCGGCTACGCTAAAGTCTTTTATTGAATTGATAAAACTCATTTGTCAAATTTTAATAAAGCTCTAATTATTTATGTCCTCGACGAAATGCGGCCCTTGAAGAAGGTTCCGCGCCCCGCAAAAAAGCCTAAGGCACCTGATTATTCAAGTGCCTTAGGCTTCCGAGAATAGTTTACAAAGGTAAGTGTTTTTCCTGTAAATGGCTATTCGGCAGCAAGAATCAGTCAAACAACCTACCTACCATTTTAAGGTTGTCAAAATGGGAAAATGATCGGAAGGAAACTTCCCCATATAGGTATCTGTCAATATCCCATACTTCAATACCTTGAAAGGCTTGCTGATAAAGATATGATCTATGCGCCCTGATTTCTTTAGGCTTTTACCCCAACCATTAAAGCTGGAGTTGGGGGCATATACAATAGCTGCTGAATCATAAGCATCTGTTATAAAGCCTGAATTGGCCAACGTAAAATAAGCTTCGTTTTTTTCATCGACATTAAAGTCTCCTGTAAGAATAAGCGGAAGTCCCTTGGCCAGCTCGCGGGCCTGAGCCATAATCAGCTTAGCGCTTTCACGACGCGCTTCATGCCCTACATGGTCAAAGTGAGTATTCATAAAAATAAAGGACTTGCCATTCTCCTTATCCTTGAACACCCCCCAAGTGCAAATACGTGGAAGGGCTGCATCCCAGCCTTTATTAGGCTTGTCAGTGGCAGTAGCTGATAGCCAGAAAGTACCACTCTTAACCGCATCAAAGCGCTTACTATTGTAAAAAACAGCCGAATGCTCTCCTGCTTGCGCACCGTCATCCCGCCCCACTCCTATATATTTAAAATGAGGCAAGCCCGCTTCCATATCTTCCAATTGCTCCACAAAAGCCTCCTGAACCCCAAAAATTTCAAATTCATGATACTTAATAAGATTGGTCACCGCCTCTTTACGATCTACCCAAAGATTCCCTACATCAGCGTCTGTCTTTAGTCGAATATTAAAGCTTGCGACATTGAGCTGCTGTGCAAACAACCCCAGGCACATCAGACTCATTAAAGCACTTATAAAAAACTTCTTCATCATCTATTTTTCTAATAACTTGTTTACAAATTCAGGCTCATCCGTTGTGATATAATCAATATGTTGCGCTTTAAAAAAATTGATATCATCCATGGTATTTACGGTCCAAACATTGGTCTTCAACTTTAACCCCCTCGCCTCCTGTATCCAGCTTGGATTCTTCTTATAAACCGTTATATGATAATCAATCCCATCCAGCTTAGCGGCCTTAATTTCTTTTGGGGACTTATCCCCATTTAGGTAGTGCACCTTAGCTTTAGGCGCGGCTTTTTTAATCGCAAGACAGGCCTCATAGTCAAACAAGATATACTCTACTAGCTTTTCAGCATGCAGTTGTTTCACAAGGTCTACGGACATCCTAGCGGCCTTAAGGGTTCGCTCTTTGCCAGCCTTACTTGACTTCAACTCGTAAATCATCTTGGTACCATGCTGTGTTAAGCCAGCTTTCAGGTATTCTTCGGCTGTGGGAATAGACTCGCCATTGGGATGCTTTTTAGTCAGCAACTCGGCATAGGTTGCCGTGGCAATGTCAATCCCATAGAAATCATGGTCGTGATTCACCACCAGCACATCATCCTGAGTAAGGTGTACATCAAATTCGGAGCCCCAAGCTTTTAACTGTATGGCTTCTTGTAAAGAGGCAAGTGAGTTTTGCGGGGCAAGGGTATTTTTCCAAGCTCCACGGTGGGCAATCATTTTGGTCTGTGCCATAGCCGAAAGGCTTAGGGCGGCAGTCATGGTCAGTAAGAATAATGACTTTTTCATTAGGCTTTGTTTAGGATATATAACTCATCTAAGAGCTGTTATACAATAAGGTTGATTTGTACAACGAATATACCCATTTCAGATTAACATAATGTTAAATCACCTTTGACCTGCCCATTCCCCATAAAATTGTTGCAGATACTCCTCCATAAAGGCATGTCGTCCAGCTGCAATTGTTTTACCTGTAGGGGTGTTCATCTTGTCCTTTAGCAACAAGAGCTTTTCATAAAAATGATTGATAGTAGGCGCAGTCGTATTCTTATAGGCCTCTTTAGATTGATTTTCCTGCACGGGGACTTCTGGGTTATGGATCTCTCTATTTTTGTAGCCTCCATAATTGAATGCCCGCGCAATGCCGATGGCACCTATAGCATCCAGTCTATCGGCATCCTGTACAATTTCTAACTCCTTGGAATGAAAATTACGCTCCCCCAAAGAAGCCTTGAAAGACATATTGAGAATAATCTGCTGCACGTGCGTAATGCAGGCTTGATCCAGCCCTAATGTTTGTAGAAATTCTCCGGCAATACGAGGCCCAATAGTCTCATCCCCATTATGAAATTTGCTATCGGCAATATCATGCAATAGGGCGGTAAGCTCGCAGACCAAATGGTCTGCTTGCTCCGTCTCTAAAATAAGTTTAGTATTACTCCACACGCGTTGGATATGCCACCAGTCGTGTCCAGATTCGGCATCTTTCAAACGCTCCTGTACGAAGCTCGCTGTCTTTGCAATAATAGTTGATGCAGGCATATCCATAAATCGCTATATTTTCTCTTCTCTACTTTCCTTTGTTCCGTCATACAATTCGTACTGCAACAATCTACAGTCTAGTTTTCCATTAAAAAACTCGAATCTGCGCGATGCCCGCAAGCCAATTTTCTTAGCCAAGTCAGGGTTTCCCGTAAATACATAACCACGGTAACCTTTACAGTCCTTCTTCATAAAGTCCCCAATACGCTTGTAGGTTTCTTCCAACTTGGAGTGTACACCTAGTCGCTCTCCATACTCTGGGTTGAACATAATTACGCCGCCGCCTTCAGGCACTGTCGTTTTTTCAAAATCACAGACCTCGAAAGTTATCAAATGCTCTACCCCAGCCGTACGTGCATTGAGGATGGATATATCAATTGCATCTTGAGAAATATCGGATGCAATAATCTGTGGTATATTATTCTTTTCAGTAATCTCCTTAATCTTTCTTCTTTCTTCAAAGAAGACTTCTTCATCATAGCCGATAAAGTGCATAAAGGAGTAATTCATGCGCTGTAAGCCAGGAACGCGTTTCTGCGTTAATAGCGCTGCTTCAATAGCTAAAGTTCCAGATCCGCACATGGGATTTACAAATGCAGACTTGCCATCCCATTCAGTAGCCATAATTGTTGCTGTAGCTAATGCTTCCAACATCGGGGCCTTGCCTGGGTGCTTACGGTAACCATGCTTAGCCAAGGTTTCTCCTGAAGTATCTAAGAAAATCTCTGCGCGATCTTCCATCCAGTGTAAGTGGATCACACAACGATTGTACTCTGGTCCAGAATTTGGGCGTACCCCTTTCTTTTCCTTAATACGGTCAACAATAGCGTCCTTCACTTTCACATTGGCAAAAAGCGGGGTTGTAATTGTCTCATTATGCACGTGCGAGGTAACCGAGAAATAACCATCAAAAGGAATCAGCTCCTCCCAGTCAATTGTAACCAAGTTCCGGTACAGCTCATCTGGATTAGATGCACGAAAAGATTTGAGTTCGTACAAAACCTGACTACCTACACGTAGATTCAAATTTAAACGGATACACTCGCTCACAGTAGCGGTGATCTCTACGCCAGTATTAAAGGTCCGATTAAGGGTAAAACCTAAATCACTAACCTCTTGCGCCAAATAGGGCGACAATCGTCTGTTACACGTAATGATAACTTTATTCGGGGTGTTGAAAACTTCCATCATATTTTTGCAAAGTTACTTATTCTGGTTAGCAAAATAATGCTTAATTTTACAGTTTAATAGTATTGATATGGAAATAAGAGGAAAAGTACACGAAATAGGCGCTACACAGCAAGTAACAGAGTCTTTCAAAAAGAGAGATATGATCGTTGCATATGCAGAAAACCCACAATTTGTGGAGTATATTCGCTTTGAAGCAACACAAGATCGCGTAAACATATTTGACAACTTATCTGTCGGTGAAGACATTGAGGTTTCTTTTAACCTTCGCGGAAGACCATGGACAAACAAAGACGGGTTAACAACCTACTTCAACTCTTTAGTTGCATGGCGCGTGACAAAACTAGCTGCTGGAGCACCTGCTGCTGCTAGCCCAGGTTTTGCAGACATGCCTCCTGTTGACATTTCTTCTTCAGGAGCTGATGATGATGATTTACCATTTTAAAACAAACAGAAACGAGATCCTCCAAAAAAGGGTCTCGTTTTGTTTACAGCCCGCTTGACCCGAAATCCAAGCTACATCCCCCAGGTTTAAAAACTTGGCAGATTAATTGCAGTTCTTTTCCCTAAAAAACATATTGCTATGATAAAAGTACTCTCTTTTGCTGCACTTGTATTCAGCCTAACAGCTTGCAACCAGACGGTGAAAAATGCAGAAACCACCTCAGATTCTACGGCCCATAATGCAGCAGAAATGCTGGCTACGCAAGACAGCACCCACAATTCCAGAAATTCAGTAGATTGGGCAGGTAGCTATGAAGGCACCATCCCTTGCGCGGATTGCCCAGGCATTAAAACTCATATTATTCTTAATGAAGATGGGACATTCAAAATAAGCAGTGAATACCTAGAGCGTGAAACAACTTTTGCAGATGAGGGAACTTTCACCTGGATTAAAAATGGTTCTACTGTACATCTTAAAGGCAAAGACACCGACCAAAGTTATAAGGTTGGCGAAAACCGCATATTCTTCCTAGATACAGAAGGAAACATGATCACAGGCCCTAATGCAGACAATTACATCCTGAGTAAAGTGCAGTAAAATGCCCCAATCATATTTAAAGACTCGCATCAATTGTGAGTCTTTTTATTTATGATTAATTTGCACTGCTTAATTTATCTCGATGCCCATACAGCCCGCTTCCACAACCTTAAGTCGCAATTTACTCCTCTTAATGGCCCTGTTGTCCGGCTTAATCGTCGCCAACAATTATTACAATCAGCCCCTACTCGCTTTAATAGCTGTTGATTTCAACGTCAAGGAGGCTGCTGTCAGTAAGATTTCGGTATTAACACAACTGGGCTATGCCTGTGGCTTACTCTTTATAATTCCACTTGGAGACAAGTTGATGCGCAAAAGAATGATCCTTGTAGACTTACTCTTTGTAGTCTTCGCCTTGCTGCTAATGGCCTATGCCAGAGAGATCTGGGTACTCTTCCTTGCCAGCTTCTTAATTGGCGTAAGTTCTGTCATACCGCAGCTCTTTATACCCATAGTCGCTGAGCTCTCCAGCAATGATAAGAAGGCCGCTAATATTGGGATTGTTATGTCAGGGCTACTTCTGGGCATACTCCTTTCGCGATTTATTGGTGGAATTGTAGGGGAGCACTTGGGATGGCGCGCGATGTTTAAGCTGGCCACCTTAAGTATGTTGTTGGCTTGGGTTTTGGTCTATAAATTCCTGCCTGACTTAAAGCCAAATTTTGTAGGCTCTTATAAGTCTTTAATGAAGTCCCTGTGGCATTTTGCGAAGACCGAACCTACCCTACAGCTGGCCGCCTTTCGAGGGGCAATGGGTTTTGCAGCGATGTCTGCCCTATTCACCACCTTAGTCTTCCACCTTGAGGAGGCTCCTTTTTTTGCTGGCCCATCCATTGCAGGAAGCTTTGGGCTTGTTGGGGCAGTAGGCGCACTTTGTGCCGTTTTAGTAGGCAGGCTTAACAAGCGCTTCACAGGCGCTCAACTGCTTACACTCTCCTTAACAATACTGCTCTCAAGCTGGGTTTTTATCTATTTTGGCGGGAACACCTATACGGGGCTTATTATCGGCGTAATACTACTTGACCTGGGCTTGCAAAGCTCACATATCCTAAATCAGGCAGACTACTTTGCTATTCCAACTACTGCCACCAGCAGGCTAAACACGGTCTATATGGTTAGCTACTTTATAGGTGGCTCGCTCGGAACCTTTCTCGCGGCCCTTGCCTGGGAATATGCCGGCTGGCCCATGGTCTGCTTGCTGGGTAGCAGCTTTAGTCTTCTAGCACTCCTGGCACATTTAGTCCTGGGCAAGCCAAAACAAATTACTTAGCCACTCACATACTTTCCATAAGGAATTTTCCGCAGTACATAGGTCAACAACAGGCTAAAGAGCAGTGTAAGCAAGCTGGCCAAGGGGATTTTCCATAATGTAGGCAGGTCTAACTTTGGGTGCAGGTAGTTTAGAACCAAAATATGAGACAAGTAAATCCCAAAACTGTATTTGTCAATCAGTGCAACCCAGCTTGGCAAGCGCTCGGGCACCGTGAGCTGCTTAAAGAATAGAAAAGCGCATGCCGCCATAAGTGCATTGTTGGGGAATAGATAGCCATAGAGCAACGAGTCATATTGCTTGGCGCTCAGACTTAATAGATAAGTTCCTCCGGCCGTAGCCAAGGCAAGTAGCAGGAAGCCTATCGCCCAAAAGCGTGCAGAAAGCTTACAGGTTACTGTACTCAACCAGTAGCCTAGCAGCAGATAGCCCACATAGCCGTAGAAAAAGCTAAGGTCTATTGCAGGCATATAAGGCAGGAGCCTCTTATTTAATAGGATTAAGGAGATAAACCATAGCAGCAGAAAGCACTTCAGCTCCAGTCCGCTCATGGCTTGAACCATCCTTTGCAGGAAGGGCATAGCGAGGTAAAGCCCCAATATCATATACAGATACCATAGATGCGCACTTGGACCGTGCAGTAGCTTGTCCCAAGAGATCTCGACAACCCGACTAAAGGGCAGCACTTCAAAATTGGTATAGCGATAGAAGTAGTAAACCAGGTAGATGCACAGCCAAAACAAGAATGGCCACAAGAGCTTCAGCAGGCGATGGCTATAAAAATAATTTAGGGATTCTTTCTTTGGAATAAGCAGCGCTCCTGATAGCATAACAAATAGCGGCACGCTAAAGCGTGTAAAGCTATTCAGCAGATTCGCATAGTTCCAATCAAAGCCCTGAGCCGTGAATACATTTAAATACCCCGTAGAGGCATGTATAAGCACTACACTACAGGTAGCCAGCACCCGCAGATAACTAATGTACTGAAGTCGATTCTCTTGCATCAAAGGATGGTTAGGTAAATGCTCTTACAAAGAAAACATTTTTTAAATTGATTATTCGCTAATCTTAGGCTGGTTGGTCGATTTTCTTAACTTTGTGAAGGACGATTAAATTAGACTACAGTGAAAAAACTATTTCTCCTTGATGGAATGGCGCTTATATATAGAGCCTATTTCGCTTTAAGCAAAGTGCCGCGCTTAACCTCTTATGGGCTTAATACTGGCGCGATCATGGGTTTCACCAATACCTTGCTGGAGCTTTTGAACAATCAAAAACCAACCCATATCGCTGTAGTCTTTGACACAGCCGCTCCTACAAATCGTCATATAGAATTTCCTGCATACAAAGCACACCGTGAGAAAATGCCCGAAGACCTTTCGGCATCCTTACCCTATGTTTTCAAATTAATTGAAGGCTTCAACATCCCGATTATCACCATGGATGGCTATGAAGCCGATGATATAATAGGAACCCTTGCCAAGCAAGCCGAAAAGGAAGGCTTTGAGGTCTACTGCATGACACCGGACAAGGATTTTGCGCAGCTTGTCTCCGACAATATCTTTGTTTACAAGCCCGCCCGCATGGGCAATGGCGCCGAAAAAATTGGCGTTCCAGAAGTCTTAGAAAAGTGGGAAATCACGGATGTAAAACAAGTCATTGACATCCTAGGCTTATGGGGCGATGCCGTAGACAATATCCCAGGTATTCCGGGCATTGGCGAAAAGACAGCGAAAAAGCTTATCCAACAATACCATGATGTAGAAGGCATTATCGCCCATTCGCATGAACTAAAAGGGAAATTAAAGGAAAATGTAGAAAACTATGCTGAACAGGGCATGGTTTCTAAAAAGTTAGCGACCATACAACTGGATGTCCCGATCACACTTGACGAGGCTTCACTTGTACTTGAAAAGCCTAATCGAGAACTTTTAGAGCCCCTCTTTGCGGACTTGGAGTTTCGTACACTAGGCAAGCGTGTTTTCGGTGATAACTTTAGCATTGGCGACAACAGCTCCAATAGCACTGCAGGGCAGATGGATTTATTTGCCCCTATGCCGGAGGGCGCAGGCTCTACAGTGGACAGCCAAGAACCCCTACAGCCCACAGCAAACATTAGCAATACAGCACATGAATATATACTTGTAGATACGGTAGCGGATCAGCAAAAGCTTGCAAAACAGCTCGCTGACCTGAGCAGCTTCTGCTTTGACACCGAAACAACCTCTTTGGAGGTATTACAGGCGGAGGTTGTCGGCATATCCTTCTCTTGGGAGAAGGGTAAGGCTTATTATGTGCCTACTTCAAGTGATCAGCAGGAGGCTCAGCAGACTATAGACCTCTTTAAGTCGGTATTCGAAAACAATAAAATTGAAAAGGTAGGTCAAAATATTAAATATGATATCCTGCTTTTATCTCGTTATGGAGTCGCTGTACAAGGCCCCTTGTTTGACACCATGATCGCTCATTACCTAATAGACCCAGATACCCGCCATAATATGGATGTGCTTGCGGAAAACTACTTAGGCTATACCCCGGTTTCTATTAAGGATCTGATTGGTCCTAAAGGCAAGAACCAAAAGACCATGCGCGAAATCCCTGTTGAGGAGGCCAAAGAGTATGCCGCAGAAGATGCAGACATCACTTGGCAGCTGCATGAGCGCTTTAAGCCCTTACTTATTGAAAGCAAAACCCTTGATTTAGCCGAAAAGGTAGAGTTTCCACTGATTTATGTTTTGGCAGATGTGGAGAGAAATGGTGTTAAAATTGATGTGGATGCCTTAAAAACATTTTCCTTAAGCCTAGAGAAAGATATCAAGCGCTTAGAAGAGCTTATTTTTGAGAAAGCTGGTGTACAGTTTAATATCGCCTCTCCAAAGCAATTGGGAGAAGTGCTATTCGACAAATTAGCACTGGACCCAAAGGCGAAGAAGACGAAAACGGGTCAATATAAAACTGGCGAAGATGTCCTGCTTGCCTTGGCAAACAAATCGGATATAGTTAAAGACATCTTGGACTTCAGACAGCTACAAAAGTTAAAATCTACTTATGTAGATGCACTGCCCGACCTAATAAACAACGAGACGGGGTTAATACACACCTCTTACAATCAGGCGGTAGCGGCTACCGGCAGGTTGAGCTCTACCAATCCGAACTTACAAAACATCCCTATTCGTACGGAAAAAGGTCGTGAGGTCAGAAAGGCTTTTATCCCACGCGCCGCAGCGAACACCCTCCTATCCGCCGATTACTCGCAGATAGAATTGCGTCTGATCGCCGAACTGAGCCAGGATAAAAATATGCTCGAAGCCTTTGCGGCGGGTCACGATATTCACCGGGCTACGGCTGCAAAAGTGTATGGCCTTGAATTGGATGAGGTTACTTCGGATCAGCGTAGAAATGCTAAAGCTGTCAATTTTGGGATTATTTATGGTCAATCCGCCTTTGGATTATCTCAAAACCTAGGTATCCCCCGCAAGGAGGCCGCCGATATTATTGAGCAATACTTTCATCAATATGCGGGCGTTCGGGAATACATGAACGAGGCTATTACCTTTGCAAAAGAAAATGGCTATGTGGAGACAATCTTAAAGCGTCGTCGCTACTTAAGAGACATTAACTCTGCAAATATGACCGTGCGAGGCTTTGCTGAGCGAAATGCCATTAATGCGCCGATCCAAGGCTCCGCAGCGGATCTCATAAAAATCGCAATGATTAACATTCATGAGGATATAATTAAGCATAAGCTTACCGGAAAAATGATAATGCAAGTACATGATGAGCTTGTGTTTGATGTCCCATTAGAGGAGGCAGACCGCTTTAAAGAAATTATTACAGCGCGTATGAAAAATGCCTTGAAATTAAATGTGCCTATAGAGGTTGAGATCGGGCAAGGTCTAAACTGGCTTGAAGCCCACTAAAAATACTGGTCATGAGGATTTATAGTCTTTTATTCTGCATTTTGTTTGCCCTGCCAACTATCGCGCAGCAAACAGCAACTAAAGAAACATACTTCGAAAAGAGTAGCCAAGGATTGCTGCGCTTTTATTTCGACAAAAACTACTTTTTAGTTGACAAAAACTGCCCCTTTAAGTCTATCGAAAGACTTTCTGATTTCATCGTCTCCAAAAATGTCTTTAATGGAGCCTTTAAGGATTTTGATCACAATGGGAAAGTCGTGCTGACGGGTTCCCACGAAGAGGGGCGCAAGCAAGGGTCGTTTAAGGCATATCATCCCAATGGGGCTTTAAAATGGGAAATGACCTTTGCGGACAATCAGCCTGTGGACACAGCGAACTACTTCTACCCAGATGGCAAGCCTATGTTGGTGCTTTACTACCGAGATAGGGCAGTATACATTATTAGCCACTGGGATCAAAGAGGCAAGCAGCGGGTTGTTGATGGCAATGGGAGCTACGCCTTTAAGATGCCCTTTGATTTTTACAATGAATATGGCTATCCCTTCTACGAAAGGCGCGGGAGGATAAAAGATGGGCTGCCAACAGGCTATTGGGTTACGAATTTCTTAGATGAGAAAAACAGGCCCGTGCTCTATACTGAAGAACAATTTAACAGTAGTGGGCAGCTCACAGAGGGCTACAATGTATTTTTGGATGAGAACTATAACGTCCCCATTCCGATAACACCCGCAGAAAGCTTCCCCACCGCGGAGGCCCTGACCTTTAAGCAATGTAACTTTGATGACTTTAGTGGATTTAATAATTACCTAAAAGAAACCCTTGATAATGCCTTTTTACTTATTCCAGAAAAGCCTAGTAAGCCTGCGGAGTTTACCTACAGCATACAGTTGTCCAAGGACGGTATACCGAGCAAGCTCATGCTAATCGACAAGCTTGAAGATGAAAAGTTAAGCCGTTATTTAGAGGCCGTTATAAAAGAAATCCCCTTCTATTTCCCATCCTTAGACAGTGCTGGGGAAGCCATAGCTGATCAACTGGTTGTATCAGGAATAATTGGCCTGGATAGCCTTGGGAATTATAACTTTCACAGCATCCAAATAAAACGGGAACAACAACCATAGGACGAATTAGAACGAATGTTATATATTTGCAAAAATTGTAATTATGAAATTTCACAAAGAGGGATATACCAGCTTAGCATTAGTCGTGTTGTTTATTTTTGTAATCAACTCGATAGCAAATTATTATGATGCAGCCAGCTATATAAAGTGGTTTATATATCTGCTATCTGCATTTCTATTTATAGTTATCGTACAGTTTTTCAGAAGCCCGACCAAGCATGTCACGCCCAATGAAAATATAATTTTATGCCCTGCTGATGGAAAGGTTGTGGTTATTGAGGAAACTGAAGAGACCGAATATTTCCACGATCGTAGAATTCAAGTCTCGGTTTTTATGTCACCTATCAATGTGCATGTGAATAGAAACCCTGTAAGCGGCATTGTATCCTATTTTAAATATCATCCAGGTAAGTTTTTGGTCGCATGGCATCCAAAGTCTTCAACCGAAAATGAAAGAACAACAGTGGTCGTTAAGACCCAATCCAATGTAGAGGTGCTGTTTCGTCAGATTGCTGGTGCCTTAGCGCGCAGAATCGTTTGGTATGTAAAAGAGCAGGACACTGTTACACAAGGAGATGAGTTTGGCTTTATCAAGTTTGGCTCCCGTGTAGACATCTTCTTGCCCATTGGAACTAAGATAAACGTAAATCTTGATGAAAAAGTGGTTGGTGGCAAAACCATTATCGCAAGAATTTAATATAAAATTAACATAAGTATATGTAATTTAGGCTTCGTTATACGAAGCCTTTTTTTGTGGGCAGGCCTATTTAGAAAAACAGAAATGAATTTTAGATTCTTTATCTTCCTTATCTCGGCCTGTATGGGGCTAGCACTAGCGGCAGTAGATTACCTGCATCGGCAAAGCTTTACGGTGCCCGCTATCTTGTTCCTACTCAGCACCGCTTTTTCATTTTTTGTTTTGCAACACCTTTTCGAACGCTATGTGTACAAGCGTATTCGAAATGTGTACAAGCTGATTCACAACCTGAAGCTCGGCAAAGATCTTAAAGATGCCCTGGGCGAACACATCGCCGAGGACCCTATTGCAGATGCCGAACAAGAAGTTCGCGACTGGGCCAAACAGAAGGCTATAGAAATAAATGCTTTAAAAGAACAAGCTAAATTCCGGAAAGAGTTTCTATCCAATATATCCCATGAGTTTAAAACGCCGTTATTTGCCACCCAAGGCTATGTAGAAACCCTGCAAGATGGCATGATCGATGAAGAGCCTGAACTGGCAAAGAAGTTCCTAGAGAAGGCCTCTAGAAACCTAGATCGCTTGAGCTATCTGATTCAGGATCTGGATGAAATCTCTAAATTAGAATCTGGAACAGTCCCCCTCGTAATTGAACGCTTTGATATACATGCCTTAATTAAAGAATGTATAGAAGACTTGGAAAGCAAAGCGGCAAAGAACGAAATCAAATTACAGTTTAGAGGAAAAAGCGTACATCCGCTCTTTGTTAAGGGGGATAAAAAGAAGATACAGCAAGTCTTGGTCAACCTGATCGACAACTCCATTAAGTATGGAAAAAAACAAGGCAAGTCCACCATTTCTACCTTCCTATTGTTTGATCAAATACTTGTAGAGGTCACAGATGACGGCTTGGGCATTGAAGAAAAAAGTCTTGCTCGGGTTTTTGAACGCTTTTACCGCACTGATAAAAGCCGTTCTCGACAAATTGGAGGCTCGGGCCTAGGCTTATCTATTGTTAAACATATTATAGAAGCACATCAACAAAACGTTAATGTAAGGAGCACAGAGGGCATTGGAACGACATTTGGCTTCACCCTAGATCGAGCAAACACCCATTAATCAATTTAATTTGACACAACAAATATCAAACTTAACATTAAGTTAACATTCCGTTTATATTTTTGCATAAATATTCATAACTATGGCTTTAAATAGTATTTTTCAGTATTTCGTTCCAAAGGATAAGAAATTTTTCCCTTTGTTCGAACAAGCAGGTGCCAACCTTATTGAAATGGCAAAACTTCTACAAGAGACTGTATACTCTACAGACTTGGTAAAACGCGCCGAAATAAACAAAAAGCTGGAAGATCTGGAACATAAAGGTGACAATATTACGCATCAGATCCATTTAGAACTTGGTAAAAACTTTATTACGCCATTTGACAGAGAAGACATTCACGCATTAGCGAGTTCTTTAGATGATGTTGCTGACTTTATCCAAGGAGCATCTAACCGTATGGAGCTTTACAAAGTAATTACCCCAACGCAGCCAATGAAAGAGATCACAGACTTAATCGTGGAGGCGACAGAACATGTTGCAACAGCGGTTAATGAGCTAAAAGATCTAAAAAACATCCGCAATATTACGGATTCATGTGTCCGCATCAATAGCGTAGAGAACCAAGCAGATTATATCTTTGATAAGGCTGTTGCAGATCTTTTCGAGTACGAGAAAGATGCAATAACGCTTATTAAAAACAAAGAAGTGCTTTCAGCAATGGAAGATGCTACAGACAAGTGTGAGGATGTAGCCAACGTATTAGAAAGTATTTTAGTTAAGAATGCTTAATCCAAGCATTAAGAAAGCATAATAATCATGGTAATTTCAACATTATTAATTGTTGTTGTAATACTTGCTATCGCTTTTGACTACATTAATGGATTCCATGATGCAGCCAATTCCATTGCAACTATTGTTTCGACAAAAGTATTAACCCCTTTCATGGCTGTCCTATGGGCAGCAATCTTCAACTTTGCGGCATACTTCTATTTCACCGATCATAAGGTGGCTAATACCATTGCTAAAACAGTTATTGATGAATACATTACCCTAGAAGTAATTTTTGCAGGACTAGTAGCGGCTATTTCTTGGAACCTATTCACCTGGTACTATGGTGTCCCTTCAAGTTCTTCGCATACCCTAATCGGTGGCTTTGCTGGATCTGGGATGGCTTATGCATGGATTATGGGTGCAAATCCATTTACGGCAGTAAACCAAAGCGCAATCTTAAAAACAGTTTCCTTTATTGTGCTGGCGCCCATTCTGGGAATGCTGATATCCATAATTATCACCTTGCTGATTATGAATATCGCCAAGAAGTCTCGCCCAGCGGTCGCCGCAAAATGGTTTAAAATATGTCAATTGATATCTTCTGCAGCATTGAGCTTTGCACATGGTGGTAATGATGCGCAAAAGGTAATGGGTATTATCGCAACGGCTTTAATCGCCGAGCAGGTTATCCCTAATTTTGAAGCAATGCCAACATGGGTACCGCTATCCTGTTATGCTGCTATTGCAGCAGGAACAATGAGCGGTGGTTGGAAGATTGTAAAAACTATGGGAACCAAGATTACCAAGGTGACACCTTTGGAGGGTGTAGCTGCTGAAACAGCTGGTGCGGTAACCTTGGGCATTACAGAGCATTTCGGTATTCCGGCTTCCACAACACATACAATTACTGGTTCTATTATCGGGGTTGGAGTTGTAAAAAGAGTTTCCGCAGTAAGATGGGGGGTAACGATAAGCTTATTATGGGCATGGATTTTAACCATCCCAGTGAGTGCCGTATTAGGTGGCGCGACCTTATGCATTATCCATTACATCTTGTAATGTGGTGTTTTTACTACACTAACTATTTTTCGAGGCCTAGTGTATTAAAATCTTAGTCAAAAATTTGGATGCGTAAAAGAATATATATACTTTTACGCATCTAAATTTGTTGATTGCCAGTAAATTTGGGCGCTAACGTAAACTTACTTGCTATTTTTATTTTTTGGCATCGTTATTGTTAAGTTTTGTTAAATAGTATTTAAAACGTGAAAACAATTAAAAATTTTAATAACCTTAAAAACAAGAGTATGAACTATTCTACAATTAAAAAAACAGCTGTTGCTGCTACATTAGTTGCCGCTTTAGGTTTCGCTGGTACAGCACAAGCTCAACAAGTATTCGGTGGTAGATCACAATACAGAACTTGGTCTATCGGAGTTCAAGGTGGTATCACTACACCGAACAACGTAATCGGTGGTGGTAACGCTTTTGGTCAAAAAGTAGGTTACTTCCAAAATAAAGTAGGTGAGTACTATGGTTTGACAGTACGTAAACAATTCTCTCACCTATTCGGTTTAGAAGTTGAAGCTAACCGTGGTAAGATCAAAACTTACA
>JASLCA010000102.1 GCA_030146225.1 Sphingobacterium sp.
CCCAGATGCTTACGTACTACAACGTGCCGACAATTTTGAAATCCCTTCCCATGTATTTGACAGGACAGCCTTCTATCAGACAGATGAAGTCGTCGACATCCTCAAGCGATTAGATGTGGACCTGATCGTACTCGCGGGCTTCCTATGGTTAGTGCCAGAGAATCTTTTAAAGGCCTTCCCAAATAAAATAATCAATATACATCCTTCCCTACTTCCGAAACATGGCGGGAAAGGCATGTACGGAGACAAGGTACACCAAGCCGTATTAGCTGCCGGAGATGAGGAGCATGGCATTACAATTCACTTTGTCAATGAACACTTTGATCAAGGGGAGGTTATCCATCAGGCAAAATTCAAGGTGGAGCCAGAAGATAGCATAGAAATCCTAAAATTTAAAGGGCAGCAATTAGAGCATCAATATTTCCCAAAGGTTATCGAAAATCTTTGCAAGAAATACAATTAGCCTAAAGCTTTTCGTATAGCGCCCACAGGGTTGATTTGCGCCATTAATTAAAGCGAAAATAAAGCAAATAATATGCGGCTTTATTCCTATCTTTGCGGCTCCAAATATATGACAATGAATCATCCTGTTAAGATTAAAAATGCTTTGGTGTCTGTTTATTACAAAGACAACTTAGCTCCTCTAATTCAACTACTCAACAAATACGGAGTCACTTTCTACTCTACAGGCGGTACGGAAGCTTTTATCCGCGAGCAAGGTGTTGATGTAATCCCTGTTGAAGATTTAACAAGCTATCCTTCCATCTTAGGCGGTCGTGTAAAAACATTGCACCCTAAAGTTTTCGGTGGAATCCTAGCTAGACGTCCTTTAGCAAGTGACCAAGAGCAATTAGAGCAATACGAAATCCCTGAAATTGACCTGGTAATTGTGGACTTGTATCCTTTTGAGGAAACAGTAGCATCTGGAGCAGCACAGCAAGATATTATTGAGAAAATCGACATTGGCGGTATCTCTTTAATTCGTGCAGCAGCTAAGAACTTCAATGATGTCGTGATTATCTCCTCTAAGAATGACTACCAAGAGCTAGAAGAAATATTGGCTTCCCAAGCAGGTCAAACCTCTTTGGGACAGCGTAAGGAATTCGCGAAACGCGCATTCAATACCTCTTCTCACTACGATACAGCCATTTTTAACTACTTTAACCAAGAAGATCCTTTACCGGTATTTAAACAATCCTTACAGCATGGTCAGCCATTGCGTTACGGGGAGAACCCACATCAAAAGGGTGTTTTCTACGGTGACTTGGATGCTATGTTCGAGAAGTTAAATGGAAAAGAGCTTTCTTACAATAACCTAGTAGATGTAGATGCTGCTGTAGCAATTGTAGATGAATTTGAGGCGCCAACATTTGCGATCCTAAAACATACAAATGCCTGTGGTGTTGCATCCCGCCCTACCATAGCACAAGCATGGGAAGCAGCATTAGCATGTGACCCTGTATCGGCATTTGGAGGTGTATTAATTACCAATGGCGAAGTGGATGCGGCTACAGCAACAGCCATCAACAACCTTTTCTTCGAAGTACTTATTGCACCCGCATATTCAGCTGAAGCATTAACAATACTTACCGCTAAGAAAAACCGCATTATCCTTAAGCGTAAGGAAATCGCCTTGCCAGCCACGCAATTTAAAACATTATTGCATGGGGTAATCCTGCAAGACAAAGATAGTGTTGTAGAGGGACCCGCAGCGATGACCGCAGTTACTAGCACCCAGCCAACCGCTGCGCAGCTAGAAGACTTATACTTCGCAAACAAAATCGTGAAGCATACCAAATCCAATACCATTGTATTTGCTAAAGATGGAACTTTGATCGCTTCCGGTGTAGGGCAGACCTCCCGTGTAGATGCATTAAAGCAAGCCATTGAGAAAGCACAAGCCTTTGGCTTTGAAATCAAAGGTAGCGTTATGGCATCAGATGCCTTCTTCCCATTCCCTGACTGTGTTGAAATTGCTGCGGACGCAGGAGTTACAGCAGTATTACAGCCAGGCGGCTCGATTAAGGATCAATTGTCTATTGACATGTGTAATGAAAAAGGCTTAGCCATGGTGACAACAGGTGTTCGTCACTTTAAACACTAAGGCTTACAGACTATAAAAAAAGGACGGCATTTTGCCGTCCTTTTTTATGTGCTAAACTGTAGCAACCTAGCCCCAGAAAGCAACCATTAGGCTGCTATAAAAACTCCAAGGCATCAGCAATTAGGCCCTTATAAAAAGCCCAACAACCAATACACCAGCACAAAGCTGATTAAGCCATAAAGCCAGCGCTTCGCTGTTCTTTTCGGATTATTTCCTAAAATTTTCTTAAAATACAAGATCATTACAAAATCCAATTAAGCTGTTGTCAAATACCTACTGCTGCACGGCTTCTACACTCAGGATATCCCGTACAAGTAATTTACCTTCAAAGTGCGTCTTCAATTGCCTACCATCCCCGTGTATAGTCCAAATCTGCTGGGGCTTAACCTGCTCTACATAAGACAAGATAGCTGCCCAGTCAACATGGTCAGAGATATACAATTCAATATCATTTTGACGCTGCAAGCGTTCCCAGCCAGAAGCAAAGGCTTTTAGTACATTCTTCGCCCTAAAATAACTATTAAAGGTTAATGGGGGCACCAAGTAAATCTTGTTCGCAGGCCCCTCCTTCATAGACTTCCGGTTATACACGCTATACCTTAACTTCAAGGGTCCCAATTGATCATAGAGCTTGTGTATAGCCAGCATCTTATGGTGCACCAACACCTCCCGATCAGGTAGGTGTTGATTAATCAATGCGGTCAGGCGCTGGGATTTGCCTAAGACATAACAGCCCAAAAGAATATTGCTGGGCTTATCCTTTAACTTGAGGATCTCCGTCACAGGATCAGGGTGACTGACCTGCGGATTCGCAAAGGTAGACTCCGTAATCAGCACATCTGCTTGCACAATGGCGATCGGCTCGCAGGTGGGGTCCTCCTGCAACTTATAATCCCCCGTATACAAATATCGTAGTCCCTTATACTGCATTAAAATCTGCGCCGAGCCCAGTATATGTCCAGCAGGAATAAAGCTAAGCTGCACCTCTCCAATGCTGAGAACCGTATTAAAAGCAACGGTATGCAGTGTATGCGGAGGCATTTTAGGGAATTTATTACGCATAAAGGCAAAGGTGGCCTCCGTCGCCCACATCTGCTCATGACCAGGAGTCGCATGATCCCCATGTGCATGGGATATTAGATTTCTAGCAACTGGTGCCATTGCATCAATATAGAAATCAGCATACCTACAGTAATACCCAAAGGCTGTTTTAACCAAAAAATCTTCTAAAATCTCATTCATTATTTATATTCCTCAAGGAATTTATAGTGTAGTGCAAGTACTTGCGGCAACAAAGGATCAGACTCATCATTATTAATAACAAAGTCCGCTAGTTGCATTTTATCTGTATCAGGAAGTTGCTTAGCCATGCGGTCCAGCACCTGTTCGGCACTGATCTTATCTCGGGACATCACCCTTTGCACCCGTAAATCCTCCGGAGCAGTAACCAGTATGGTATAATCTAATGTTTTATAGGATCCGCTCTCAAAGAGCAGTGCAGCCTCCTTCAAGGAATAGGGGCCTTCTTGACGATCTGCCCAGTCCAAGCCATGTTGAATAACGGCAGGGTGCACAATCGCATTAAGCTGAGCCAGCTTATCAGCATCCTTAAAGACAAGTGCCGAAAGGAAAGGCCTGTTGAGTTGACCATCCGCAAAATATACCTCTGGCCCAAAGCGGGCGACAAGCGCCTCCCGAACTTGTGCACTGCTAACCATAATTTCCTTAGCAGCACTGTCGGCATCATAAAAACGTACCCCAAGGGCCTTAAAGACCTTAGCCACATAGCTCTTTCCAGACCCGATACCACCAGTAATTCCAATTTTTAAGCTCATCTACTTGCGAACAAAAAAGTCAATATTTTGTGGCTCCACACTGATAATCTGGCAATAGTTGGGAATCTTAGTAATAATCACGGGCAGGGTACGCACCTTGTTCTCCTGCCAGTTTTCCATATCCACTATAGCCTCAAAATCGCGGGCGCTCCATTTATTATAATCCTTTAAGGAAACCAAAAAAGTAACCTTTACCTTGCTCGGAATGGTACGCACGGAGGTATAACGCTCCCCATGCTCCACCTTAATGGGTAGCTCAATAACCTTTTCAGTAATTTCTCCAACGGGGATAGTTATCTCCGAGAAGGTAGGATATATGGTAATATTATTCTTCTGATGTTTATTCAGGTAGGCGATGGTTCGGATATCAGCAGCAATGCCCGTTCCACGAATGGTATCCGTCTCTAAGTACTCTATATTTGCCACATCCTCCAATGGGCCGGTAACCGTTA
>JASLCA010000134.1 GCA_030146225.1 Sphingobacterium sp.
CTCAAAGAGATGGGCAAAGCCCGTCTTATCTTCGGATTCGTCCCTTGCTCCTACGTCATACAATACATTGACACAGGCCATAGGAGTCGTAGGATCTTCGTGTACTAATACGCGAAGGCCGTTATCCAATATAAATTTTTGATAGTTAATCATTAATGATGCTAAGTAAGCTTATACAATCCAGTTAATTTCTTTCTTTAGTAAAGAAAGTGTTTCTGCTTCTGCTGAACCAGGTTCAGGCTTGAAGTCATAGGCCCAATTTGCTTGTGCCGGTAAGCTCATTAATATTGATTCAATACGGCCATTGGTCTCTAGGCCAAAGCGAGTGCCAGAGTCATAAACAAGGTTAAACTCTACATAGCGCCCTCTACGTAATAATTGCCAGTTTTTCTCCCGCTCGCCGTAGGCTTTATCCCGATTCTTGTTGACAATCGCTGTATAAGTCGGTAGAAAGCTACGCCCTAAGTCACAGGAGAATGCAAAGATCTCCTCATAGCTAAGACCAGTCTTTTCAGGAGTAAGCTTGTCATAAAAGACACCACCTACGCCACGGGTTTCTTGACGGTGTTTAATGTAGAAATAATTGTCTGCCCAAGTTTTAAACTCTTCGTAGAAGGCAGCTTGATGTTTATCACAGACCGCTTTCATGTTGCCATGAAAAAACGCTGCATCTTCAGCTTGCACATAGTGCGGGGTCAGATCAATCCCCCCTCCAAACCAACGTATTTTATCGTTTAATTCAAAGTATCGGATATTCATATGAATTATCGGCACCCAGGGGTTGTTGGGATGGATCACAATAGAGACGCCTGTTGCAAAAAAATCATCTTCATCTACAGCAAAAGATTTCTTGATCAGTTCAGGCAGCTTGCCATGTACAGCTGAAAAGTTTACCCCGCCTTTTTCAAAGATGTTGCCATTTTGAATAATTCGGGTCCGTCCACCACCCCCGCCTTCGCGGCTCCATAGCTCTTCCTCAAAAGTAGATTTCCCATCCAGCGCTGTTAACCCTTTGGTAATTTCATCTTGGATAGCTTGATACTGCTCAACAATTTTTTCTCTTGTAATACTCATTTAAGATAATTTTTCTGTCAGAAGGTTAACCTCCGTCAATGCCGATTGGCGATTGTATAATACTTGATAGACCATATTGCATATGGGCATATCGAGTTGATTTTTTTCGATAATGGCTTGCACACAGTCGGATGCATAATAGCCTTCAGCGACCATATTCATCTCCAACTGCGCTGATTGTACGGTATAGCCCTTGCCTATCATATTGCCGAAGGTACGGTTTCTACTAAATTGCGAATAGGCCGTTACCAAGAGGTCGCCCAGATAAGCCGAAGCATTGATGTCCCGTTCCTCTTCAGGGTCTACTGCCAGCACAAAGCGCTCCATCTCCCGAATAGCATTGGAGACCAAGACGGCTTGGAAGTTGTCGCCAAAGCCAAGGCCATGACAGATGCCTCCTGCTAGGGCATATATATTCTTTAATACCGCGCCATACTCAACCCCCAATACATCGGAGGAGATAATGGTCTTAATGTACCTACTCTGTAGGATGCTTCCCAAGGTTTCAGCGTGCTGACTATCCTTAGCAGCTAAGGTAAGGTAGGATAATTTTTCTTGAGATACCTCTTCAGCATGACATGGACCGCCAATTACGACTATGTTTTCAAGTGGAATGCCGTAATTTTGCTTTAGGAACTCACCCATAATAAGGTTGTCCCCAGGGACAATACCTTTGATGGCAGAGACCACAATCTTGCCTTCAAAATCTGCTGCAACAACATCCGCCAGCGCTTCCTTAAGGTAAGCCGATGGGGTATTAAGTATAACAATATCGGATTGTTGAATAACGTCTTTAGCCTTGAGAAAGAGTCTGTCGGCATCAACTTTAAGTTCAACAGCACTTAAATAGGTAGGATTATGCTTGTATTTCTTGACATAGTCCAAATCTTCTTGCTTGCGGACCCACCAAAATAGCTCTTTAGGAATCAGGTTGTCACCCAGCATCTTTAACATGGCAGTAGCCCAACTCCCGCTGCCAATCATACCCACTTTATGTACTATATGTTCCATATATCTTTTGTCATCGTCTATTTGAACGTGCAAATATACACATTTAGCAACAGTTAGCAGGAAGAAGGCGGTCCGCTTTAGGAATCTTATGCAGACCTTCGGCAGAAGCGTTTAGTCCTAATCATCCCCCTGAATGCTTTGCTGGATACTGCACATCCCCTCCCCAGTAGAACGAACAAAAAAGGCAAACCGTTTTTGATTTGCCTTTTTTTAATGCTTGACTAGAAGCTATCGCTGTATACATAACGTATTTCATCCCGCAGATTGTACTGGGATGCCATTACTTCACCGTAGGCTCCTGCTGTACGGATCGCGACGAGGTCCCCACGCTGAGAAGCTGGCAAGGAAACTTCCTTACCAAAACAGTCTGAGCTCTCACAGATCGGTCCTACTACATCGTACAGCGTATCTCCCGCTGCATCGGTGTCGATGCGTTCAATCTTATGATATGCTTGGTATAAAGCTGGACGCATTAACTCGGTCATGCCTGCATCTAGGATCAGGAAGTTCTTCTTAATGCCGCTTTTGGTATAAAGCACCTTGCTTACTAAGCTTCCGCACTGTGCTACTAATGCTCTTCCTAGTTCAAAGTGGACTTCTTGATGTGGCCCTCTCTCAAGGAACTTATCAAAGATATCAAAGTAACTTTCAAAGTCTGGGATAGGGTTTTCAGTTGGCTGCTGATAATCAACACCAAGTCCACCCCCTACATTTAAGATTTTAATTGTCGTACCACGTTCTTCAAACCAGTTCTTCCACTCATTTACCTTTACGCAAAGGCTTTTAAAGACATTCATGTCCGTGATTTGGGACCCGATATGAAAGTGCAGGCCGATAAGGTCTACATGAGCTGTGTTTCGGATTACCGAAGCCGCTCGCTCCAATTCGGAGTTGGGCACGCCAAACTTATTCTCATCCAAGCCTGTGGTAATATAATGGTGGGTCTGCGCATCGACATTGGGATTAATGCGTAGGGACACACTGGCCCGGACACCGAGCTGCCCTGCTAACTCATCAATAACCTCAAGCTCCTGAATAGACTCAACATTAAAGGCAAAGATCCCGTGCTTTAAGGCCGTGATAATCTCTTTGTCAGCCTTACCTACACCAGCAAAGGTAATCATGCTCGGGGCAAAGCCTTTGTCAATTGACTTCTGTACTTCATTGCCACTCACGCAGTCAGCCCCAAAGCCCTTGGCTTGTATTAAGTCTAAAACACGCGCATTAAAGTTTGCCTTAAGGGCATAATGCACATGAAAGCCTCTTTTGTCTGCCGCAGCTTTTGCACGATCTAGGGTTTCGCCCAAGAGCGTCATATCGTAATAATAGAAAGGCGTTTCAAGCGCTTTAATCTTCTCCTGTTGGGCTTTATTAAACAACATAATGCAAGGGTATTTACTATTTAAAACAATCTATTATGCAAAGACCGTAGGGCTTCGATTTTGTGTTCTGAATCCAAAAGTACGGAAACATTATAATCCGATCCTCCATAGGAAATCATCCGTACCGGCAAATGCTTAACAGCATCCAGGACACGTGCCGCATAGCCATGGGTATTGGCACTAAAGTCACCTACCACACAGACAATCGTCTGCTCAGTATCTATACGTACCGATCCAAAGTCCTCAACCTCCTTAATAATATCCGCTAGGTATTTGGTATCATCAATTGTTAAGGATACCGCGACCTCTGAAGTGGTAATCATATCAATCGGGGTTTTGTAACGTTCAAAGATTTCGAAAATCTTACGTAAAAAGCCATAGGCTAACAACATCCTGGAGGAATGTATATGAATCGCGGTAATGCCATCCTTCGCCGCAATGGCACGGATCAAGCCATTATTCTTGCCTTCTTTACTAATCAATGTGCCAGCTGCTTGGGGATCCATGGTATTTAGCAAGCGTACAGGAACATTGTACTTCTGTGCTGGGAATACGCTTTGGGGATGCAAGATTTTGGCGCCAAAATAAGCCAATTCGGCTGCTTCATCAAAGCTTAAATGTGCTATTGGGGAGGTGTTCTTAACCAGCCGGGGATCATTGTTGTGCATGCCATCAATGTCCGTCCAGATTTGTACTTCATCTGCGCGAATTGCAGCTCCAATAAGGGATGCCGTATAGTCTGATCCGCCCCGACGTAGATTGTCGATCTCACCAAAGTTATTTCTACAGATATAGCCCTGGGTAATAAACAGGCTGTTGGCTGGGGTTGTGGCGAGTAGCTCATTTAGCTTATCTCCAATATAGTCGACCATGGGCTCATTGTCTGCATCGATCTTCATAAAGTCAAGTGCAGGCAACAATACGGATTGCACGCCTATTTCTTCCAAGTGGTAATGGAACAAGGTTGTAGACAACAACTCGCCTTGAGCTAAGATTACGCGTTCCTCAACAGTAGTAAAGCGCTGATTGCCTAATGAAGCGATATAATTGAAGTGATAATCAATCAGATGCTTTGCCTTGTCCAATCCTTCCTGACTGGTAAATAGTTCC
>JASLCA010000141.1 GCA_030146225.1 Sphingobacterium sp.
CCTTTAGTAGGCGCTACCATCAAAATTTATTCTAAGGCAAGCAAATTATTAAAAGAAGGGGCCAGCAGAAATAATGGTACGTTTACGATGAACGAAGTACCTACAGACGGCTACCTAACCATCAGTCTTATCGGATACAAGGAAGTCCGTATGGCCGTACAAACAAACCTTGGAAGCATTGTGCTTAATACGCAAGAAGAGAATTTAGAGGAATTTGTCGTCGTAGGCTATATGAGCAAACGTACATCGGACGTAACAGGTGCTGTGCAAACTATCAAAGGAGATGAGTTACGTAAAAGCGTATCAACGCCCAACGTACTATCTATGTTAAAGGGAAAAACCACAGGGCTTTACATTACCGAGAGCAATGGCGAGTCTGGTTCAAAAGGACAAGTGGTAGAGCGTGGACAATCATCGATGGTAACCCCAACAAACAATTACTTGGGGCCCTTAATTGTGGTCGATGGAGTAATCACCAACTACAGCTCTTTGCAAGACGCGGTAAACCCTGCTGATGTGGAGAGTATCAATATCTTAAAAGATGCTTCTTCAACAGCCATTTATGGGTCGAGAGCTGCACAAGGAGTAATTGCTGTACAGACAAAACGTGGAGCAGCAGGGCAAAGTACCGTGGATATACGCTCACAATATGGATCGATAGCCCCAGTACGCGACCTACGCTTTATGTCTACGCCAGAACTCATTAACTTTATGGATACGCAGATGAAGCGTTATTGGGAACAAACACCTTCCATTCAGGCGAGCTTCCCAAATGTAGATGATTTTATAGCAGAACGTAGGGTGTATTCTGATGCAGATCAAGATCGAAACTTCAATTGGGAGGATGCCATTTACAGCAAGGGCAATTTTCGAAACATAGAGGCCGGCATTAGCCATGGAACGGCCAAGACCAAGTTTTACGCTGGACTTTCCTGGTTTAAAGAAAATGGAGCTTTATACGACAACTCCTTTGATCGTAAAAGTGTTAGGGTAAATATAGATCATGCGGTAAGCTCTAAATTCCACACGAGCTTCAGTATCAGCTCCATGATCGACCGTACGCAAAAGCGAAATGGGATTCCTGAGCTTTATATGATTCAACCCTTTATGCATCCCTATGACGATGCAGGTAATCTACAAGATAGCTTGCCTGTGCGGCAGTCCAGCAATTATGGTCCTGTTTTCACCAGCTGGGCACAAAACTTTCTAGGCGAGACGCAATATGACAATACCCGCTTAACTGATGTACAAAATCACTTGGGTAATATTCAGTTAAAGTACGACATCCTTCAAGGATTAAGCATACAAAGTAGAAACTCCATTAATTATATGGGAACAAGCGTAAACTCATACTTGGATCCACGTTCTTTCTCAGGTAAATATGGAGGCTTCCCCTACTTATTCAGCTCCAGCAGCCCAGAATTACCTAATGGTACATTGGATATCTTGGAAACAAAATATGTGGATTACTTAACCTCCAATATGTTGAGCTACAACAAGCAAATAAACAAACATTTTGTAAATGCTATTATAGGACAAGAGTGGGGAAAAAGGACCACAGACGGTATGGATATAAACTACAATACCCTTCTTCCAAATGAACGTAATGCGGGTGCGGCCAAGAAATTTGGCGATGCCATTGCAGTAGCCTATGGGGATCCTTATCTCCCTAAAGGGCGTTATCAAGAAAGGGCGACCTTCTCCGTCTTCGGTCAAGCTGATTACAACTATAGCGGGAAGTACTTAGCATCTGCCTCTGTGCGAACCGATGCAACCACCAATTTTGGTCGGGACAAAAGGTATGGCACCTTCTATGCGCTAAGCGGAGGCTGGCTATTGAGTCAGGAAGATTTTTTAAAGGATAATAGTTTGATCAATATGCTAAAGTTACGGGCAGCCTATGGAACCTCGGGCCGTGACTTGGGAGATGGCTATTTGAACACTACTTTCTATACGGAGAACATGCGCTACGAAGAACTAAACAACGTTGGCTCACGCATTACCCAACTTGCAAACCCGACTATATCTTGGGAAACATTATACAATACCAACGTAGGAATAGATGCGCAATTGTTTAATCGACTAGGCGTTAATCTAGATCTATACCATAAGCGTAGTGATGGACTCTTACAAAATGTGACCCTTCCCTCGGCACAAGGTTCGTTGACACAATACCAAAACATAGGTCAGATAGTCAATAAAGGAATAGAAATTATGCTCAATGCCCATATTATAAAGTCAAAAGACTTTAATTGGCATAGTAATTTTAATATTAGTTTTAATAAAAACAGCATTACGAAGCTATACCAAGACTCCTTAATAGACAGCTATTCCCGATCCTACTACCGGAAAATAGGGGAAGACATCAACGTTATTAAGGCCATAGAATTTGCAGGCATTAATGCCGCCAATGGCAATATGCAACACTATAACTATGACGCTACAGGAAATCAAGTGGTTGTAGAAGGAATAGGTAATGTTAATGAGCTGCAGAACTGGGTAACTGTCGGATCAGCTACCCCTAAATTTTTTGGTGGATTTAGCAATACCTTCCAGTATAAGGAATTTACATTGAATGCAGAATGGTGGTTCCAGTACGGTAATTATCAAATGATGAGTCTTGTTAACAATTTTCAATCCCCTACCGCTCCACGCCTAGGCCGGAATAATGTTGTCTTCGGAGATAATCAGCATATATGGCAACAAGAAGGAGATACCAAAGCCAATTACCCAGATGTCTTCAGTACAAATCCCAATGCATGGCAAGCCCTAACCTACCGTTCTTCAAAACTATGGGGTAATGGTAGCCATGCTAGACTTCGTAATGTAAGGTTTAGCTACACCCTTCCAAAATCGGTTTTAAATCAATTAAAAATTGCTAGGGCTGATCTTTATGTCAGTGGAGACAACCTACTGGTTTTTAAACACAAAGACTTTGTTGGGGCTGACCCTGAAGGAGCTGCATTAGGAGGATCAACTTACTTTGGCGTGGGGACGGGCTTTGCCAATCCAAGACGTCTTTTATTAGGAATACAACTTTCTTTTTAAACCAAGATCATGATAGTAAAACTTAAAAAACACAGCATACAATTAAAGTTTATTTTAATACTAACTGCGCTTATTATCTGCCACAGCAGTTGTAACAAGCAGTTGGATAAATTGCGTCCACATAATGTTATCTTCGAAGATCGACAATTTGACTCGCCAGAAGGCTATAGCAAGGCTGTCGTAGGCATCTATAACCTTATCGCAGGCTCTGCGACGCCATCTGGAGGATTCAATTTCAATGATATGTTGATCTTTTTATCCGAAGCCCAAGCCAAATCGCCTATACGCTGA
>JASLCA010000173.1 GCA_030146225.1 Sphingobacterium sp.
CCTATGAACTGCTAGTGGGGATTTCAGGACGTGTAAAACGCGTCTATTATTACGAATAATTATAAAATAAAAAAAATGATCAAAAAGGCTGCTCAAAAATTTTTCTATTACTTTATTAAGGGCACATTAGTACTCGTACCGATTGCAGGTGCCATATTTCTAATTGTCTGGATCTTCGCATCATTGGATAATGCCTTAAACCTTACCTCTCATTTCCTCGAAGATGAGCAAGGACATCCCTTGTACATTCCAGGAATAGGAATCTTAACTGTAGTCGTTATCCTTGCTATTGTCGGGGCCATATTTACCAACCTGGTAACAGCTCCAATCCGCGCCTGGTTTAAGCGTACCATCAATAAGATACCCTTGTTTAATACCCTGTATTCCTCTATAAAAGATTTCACAGAGGCATTCGTAGGGGATGCTAAAAAATTTAATGAACCCGTCTTGGTGCTTGTAAATGAGACTGGATTAAAGAAGATCGGCTTTTTAACACAACGAGATTTGAAGTCTATTGGCTTGACTGATCAAGTAGTAGTTTATTTTCCCTATTCCTATTCAGTAGCCGGTCAGGTGGTTGTGGTAAAGACTATACATGTAGAGAAGTTGCAGATGACAGCTACAGATGCCATGAAATTGGTTGTTTCAGGTGGTGTAAGTGGAATAGACTAATGAAAGATTTATTAAAACGGATAGGGATAGGCAAAGAAGCAGCCGCGGAGTTGGATTTAAGCCAAGAAGCTAGGCACTCTTTTTTACTATGTCAGTCGGACAACTACTTGGCTAGGGCATTCTTTGAACGGGAGCATCAACTTACGGAAGCCGCATTTTTAGCCAATATGAGTGCATTGGTAAACTTAGATGCAAGTGATCGGCACAGCCTCGCTACAGAGCTAAACTTGTTAAAGTCATGCTTAAGTACATATCAGCAAGTCTTTGATAAGGAGTTGTTTGTATCTTTAATGGAGGGAGTCTGCGCTGAACTATTGGTTCCGGTCTTAATCCTATTTCCTTTAGTGTTAAATGCCTTGCAGCAGGGCTATAATAGCATGGAGGACAGGCCGCTAAAGATTCAAATAAGCAAGCTGGGCGAAGGCTTGCAATTAACAGTAAGCAATCGTGTAAACCACTACCTAAGATCACAGGAAGACACCCTTATGATGGATCTCTTCAAGAAGCGATTGCAGCATTGCTATCCCGATAAGCATAGCCTGTTATGCAATAGTAATTCCGCAACATTCAAGGCGACTTTACAGCTATTGCCTTAGCCTCCCAAAAGAAAGGCTAAGGCAATAGAACATTAAATCCCTAGTTCAATCTGGAAAGTACCACCCACAGAATTTTTTGCGTGATTATTCCCAAAATCCCCATTCTTTACAGTATAGTTAGCATTAAGCTGAAATTTAAGGCGATGGGCTTTAAGGTATTTAGTAAGACCAATTTCCATTAAGTCTATTTGCGACTCATAATTTTGGATCTGCTGATGCGGCGCAATAAAAGTATAGCGTGCAGCTACTTCATAACCCTTGTTTAAAAGATAGGATGTCTGCTGATTTAATCCCCAACCCTTGAATGCATAGGCTATCTCTGGGGTAGCTCCATCTTTCTGATTAAACTGATCATCCACAACATTCATCGGGTTGCTCACATCTCTACGCATATATTCCGCTTGATAAGCAAAGCCCATATACTTAAAGATTAAATCAGCAAAAGAGGTCTTTAAGGTAAAGGGATTTAAGACAAAACGACCTGTCTGTCCGCCTTCACGCTTGGTATTATCATTATAGCTATAGCCACCTCCAAAAGATAGTTTAGGGGTTTCTTCACGTTCCAAATCCCCTTCGGAATAATCGTTGCCATTGGTAAATTCACCAAGCGGCAAAAACTCCACTCGGCCAGTATAAGCCAATCCTTTGTCCGTAGATTGAACGGGACGGCCTTCCCCCGTAGAAACAGCAGCCTTGGCATGTATAGGCATATTGCCCAACTTCTTACTCAGGTTAAAGCTTAATCCAAAGTCGCGGTCAAGGGTAAAATTTCCATTTACCAAGGAACGATCCGCAAACTGTAGTTGACCTGAAGAATTTACACGCTGTCTATTTCCTGGAAGCTTATTCTGTCCAAATGATATATAGAAGTCATCAGAAAAATTGTAGAAAACTACCGCATCACGCACAATATTAGCGATGCCTGTATCATCTACATCTTGATCTGAACGCGTAAAGGCTAGCTGTACGGTATAGGAGATACGTGGAGTATAGATATAGCCATCCATACGCATGCGCAATCTACGAATACGTGCGTCGAACTTTCCGTTGTCGATTTCGTCCAATGTATTGTTGTAGCCGAGCCTATTCTGCATACGAAAGCGAAAGTTCGTGTAAAACAAGGAGTCCTTACTGGTATATTGTATACCCTTGAAGTTGAGGATAGTCGCCCGATCATCCCGTTCCTGTGCTTGACTGTTGTTAATCAATAGAACCCCAACAAGCAGGGGAAGGAAAGTACCTAACTTAATTTTCATCGATTATATGTGTATGGTAGCAGCTAGTAGAGAGATGAAGTTCCTGAGCAATATGCTGCTCAGCAATTCTAAAGGACTTAATAGCAACCTTTATTTCCTTCTAGCGCTATGGTTTTTCGAAAGCAAACTTACTTAAATTTGACTATATCCGCAATATGTTTTCGCGCTTAATACCTGCTAAAATTAAGGCAGTTATCGGCTAGCGTACTTAGGGTTTTGAGCTGTAAAGAGGAGGGATGCTGAGGCAATATGTAGTAAACCCTAAACCACCTATAGGATCGTAAGTGTCAGCGCGCAGCCATGGAGCAGTTAGTTAAAGCTAAGTACGGCAGCTTCTGGAAGCTTCTCAAATAGCGTTTCAGCAACAGCCCCTTTCAGTAAGAATAATTACCTTTGCAAAAGCTAGTTTTTCCTTTTTATAAAATAATCCAATAGCAAGGAAGATATAGCTTGATGAACAAAAATGGCAACAACACATCGGAAAATTATTCATATAGATATGGATGCATTTTATGCATCGGTAGAGCAACGTGATTTTCCAGCGCTTAGTGGTAAGCCATTGGCCGTAGGCGGATCACCCGATGGGCGAGGAGTAGTTGCTACCGCAAGCTATGAAGCCCGAAAATACGGGGTGCGATCCGCAATGTCCTCGCGACAAGCCTTACAACTATGTCCAGAGCTGATTTTTACTCCGCCTAGATTTGAAGTCTACAAGGAAGTCTCCCAGCATATACGATCCATTTTTATGCGTTATACAGATTTGATAGAGCCCCTTTCCTTGGATGAGGCCTATCTAGATGTTACCGAAGACAAGCTCGGCATAGGCTCTGCTATAGCTATCGCCAAGGCAATTAAAGATGCCATATGGAAGGAGTTAAGGCTCCGCGCTTCGGCCGGAGTATCAGTCAATAAATTTGTCGCCAAGATTGCCTCCGACTTTCAAAAGCCGGACGGACTTACCTTTATTGGGCCATCAAAGCTGGTTGCCTTTTTAGAGCAGCTACCGATAGAGAAGTTCTTTGGCGTAGGCAAGGTGACGGCACAGAAGATGAAGGGCATCGGGATTCATACGGGGGCTGATCTAAAGCAGCTTTCCGAAATGGAGTTGCGGCAGAAGTTTGGCAAGTCAGGACTGTTTTTCTATCAGATGGTGCGCGGCCAAGATATGCGACCAGTCAAGCCAAATAGATTGAGCAAGTCCATTTCCGTAGAAGACACCTTTGAGATTGATCTTAAGGATCCAATCTATATGCTGGAGGAGTTTAAAAAACTAAGTGATCGCCTTTCCAAACGCTTAATCGCCAAGGCCAAGGAGGGACGTACAGTGGGCATAAAAATTAAGTTTGGGGATTTTACCCAGTTAACACGAGGCAAGACCCTGTCGTATTATATCAATGAAGAGGCCGACATCTTTTCGCAGGTCGAAGAACTATTTAGTAAGGTAGACCTTGCAGATCGAAGTGTACGCCTATTAGGCGTAGTAGTTTCCAACTTTTACGACAGTGATCTGGAAAAACATAGCAGCCAGCAGCTAAGGCTTTTTGATTAAGTAGCTTATTCAAATTAAACTTTACTCGGCAAGTAACCCTACTAGGATTTAAACGTGTGAATAAAACTTGAATGATTTGCATATCCTATACTGTAGGCGACTTCATTAACAGACATTCCTTGAAGCAGCAGACTCATAGCGAATAATATACGTTGTATTCTGAATCCAACAGGAGCAAAGCCACAGCCTTTAGATGTTAAAATTTAAAAATATTTTGTCCGACTAAAAAAATCTTTTTATTTTTATTTCAGCGTCTTCTATAGCATGTTACGAACAAGCCATCTTTTTGAAATAAGCCTGTTTCTAATTCCCAGAATACCCCATATATAGCAGTGGACGTCAATCTAATTTGTCCGATTTCCCTTGGCTTTATTCACTAAAAAGATTTCTTAAGTAATACTGATAATTCAGACGGGGCGCTGTTTAGTAAATCCGATTATTAAAATTTGAATTGTTATGAAAAATATAACCCCTAGTTTAGTACTATTTCTAGGCATGCTAACTTGCTTTTCATGTAATAAAAGTAAAGTTGAAGTCATTGACGATGCGCTTAGATTAGACCTGTTTGAATTAAAGCCTAGAAATGATGGTTTTATAGGCGCTAATGTAACTTCGGTACTGGCAGAATACATTATTGCAACGCTAGATGTTAAATCTTATAATGCCAGGACAGGCGAGATTGTGTTCAACAACAAATTACCAGAGCAAATAGGAGAGTGGAAGGATAATGGATACAAGGTAAGGGTGTATGATGCGGATAAACTTCTTTTTACCCTAACCTTTGTCAACTCGAAATTTAGCTATTTATACAATGAGCCCGTATTGTACTACTCCTTGATAGATCAGCAGTCAGGAAATACAGCTGCCACCCGAAAGCATAAGTGCTATATCTTAAGTGGATATCCTTACGGCAACCTCCTTGACATTAAAAAGATACAAGATTCAGTACAAAGGCGGAACTTTGAGGGCATAAGTGCCAATTGGAACCAATTTATAGCAACCTTAAAGAAATCTGGAAAGTATAGGAATTAAGCCTTGCAAGCAATAATCCAGCAGAGCTGCCATCTTGAAAGCCTAAAATCGCGGCTCTACCATAGTTCAAACTATTAAATAATATGGGCCTACAAACTAATCATTTGCAGGCCCATATATCTTATATGAAAATACTATAAGAAGTAAAACAACCTATAACTCCTTACGTAATCGTGCAACGGGAATATTCATAGCCTCCCTATATTTAGCGACCGTACGGCGCGCTATGCTATAGCCTTTCTCCTTTAATATTTCGGTTAGTTTCTCATCAGCTAAAGGCTTCCGTTTGTCCTCATTGGCAATACACTCCTCCAAAATAGACTTGACTTCCTTATTGGACACTTCCTCGCCGGAATCTGTCTGAATCGCCTCGGAGAAGAAAGATTTTAGTAAGAAAGTTCCAAATTCAGTCTGCACATACTTAGAGTTAGCTACGCGAGATACCGTAGAAATATCCATCTCAATACGATCTGCAATATCCTTTAAGATCATCGGCTTTAACAAACGTTCATCACCAGATAAGAAGTAATCATATTGATACTCCATAATTGCGTTCATCGTCTTCAGCAAAGTTTGTTGTCTTTGTTTAATCGCATCAATAAACCATTTTGCAGAATCCAGCTTTTGCTTGACAAATTGCACGGCTTCCTTCATCTTTTTATCGCCCTTCTCTGCCTTTTCATAATGCTCAAACATCTCTTGATAGGAGCGAGACACCCGCAATTCTGGCGCATTTCTACTGTTGAGCGTAAGGTGAAGTACGCTATCGTTGTTGGTAATATGGAAATCTGGAATAACATGTAACTGCTTGCCCGTAGCAGCCCCTGAGTCACCTGGCTTAGGATTCAACTTCAGGATCTCATTGATAATAACCTTCAACCTGCTGGAATCAATACCTAACTGTTTTTCTATCTTGTCGTAATGTTTCTTCGTAAACTCCTCGAGATGACTTTCAACAATCTTTATCGCCTGTGCAATATCTGGATTATTGCCATCCTTCCTATGCAATTGTATAAGCAAGCATTCCTGTAGGTCGCGTGCCCCAATACCCGATGGCTCAAAGTCTTGTATAACCTTAATCATAGATTCTACCTCTTGCTCACTGACCTCCACACTTTGAGAAAATGCAAGGTCATCAATAAGCGAAAGCGTAGGTCTTCTTAAATAGCCATCATCATCAAGGCTCCCGATAATTTGCTGGCCAACCAGATAGTCCCTATCCGAAAGAGCTAAAAGATCAAGCTGGTTCTGTAGCGATTCAAAGAAAGAATCTTGTACCGCAATAGGCATTTCCTTCTTATCCTCTTCATCATCGGAGCTGTAACTGCTAGAATAGTCGTTATAGTCATCCTCCTGAATATATTCATTAACACTAAATTCCTCTTCATAATCATTACTTTCCTCCTTGAATTGCTCATCCGGATCACGATCTGGATATTCCTCAACAGGGTCGGTCATATTTGTTAAGCTGCCATCTTCCAATGCTGGATTCTCCTCCAACTCTTCTTTGATACGTGCATCCAAAGAGACCGTAGGCACCTGCAAAAGTTTAATAAACTGTATCTGCTGTGGCGAAAGCTTTTGTAATAATTTCTGTTGTAATGTTTGTCTTAGCATTGTGATTTACGTTACTGAACAAGGTAAAAATACTTAAATAAATTAAACTTTAAAACTGGTACGTTTTTTGTGCGTTTTTTATGTAAAGCTTTAGCTACTAAAGCCAATTCTACGTGCAGGTTTTAAGTAGTTTACAACAAATGTTAAATATAGTTAATATTTAATCCTGAATTTTCTTTTTTGATAGTTTTTGAACGTTTTTTGGAAAACAATTTCCATCTTTACGGCCATGTTTAGAAGGGTCAAGAACAAGTATCTTCGGTATACGCTTATCGCTATTTATAGCCTTATTATTTTTATTTGTGCGGTGCAATTAAACTTTTTGGGATTATTTGGATATTCCCCCACAAAGAAAGATATCGCTATGCCTTCATTAAATATTGCATCCGAGGTATACACCGCAGATTCAGTATTGATTGGTCGATACTTTGAAGAAGATCGGGATCCTGTTGCTTATGACAGCATCTCTCAGCATGTTATAGATGCCTTAATCGCTACCGAGGATGTTCGATTTTACAAGCATAGCGGAGTAGACTTTATAGGTGTTTTTTCGAGCGCCATCTCTACCTTAAAAGGAGATAAGCGCGGCGGAAGCACAATCACACAGCAACTTGCGAAAAACCTGTACCGGACACGTTATAACCAAGCCCAAGGCTTATTGGGCAAGATTCCTGGTGTAAGGATGATTGTTGTAAAGTTTAAGGAGTGGATGACGGCATATAAGCTAGAGACCAAATATGGAAAAGAAGAGATTCTAACCATGTATCTAAATACCGTATCCTTTGGCAACAATGCCTATGGGATCAAGTCTGCATCTATCCGGTACTTTAATAAGTTCCCGAATGATCTCAGCGTGCCAGAAGCCGCCGTGTTGGTCGGTATGTTAAAGGGCACCACGCTCTACAATCCGACTAGGAATCCAGAAAAATCCATGGAACGCCGCAATATAGTTATCTCGCAGATGCAAAAAGAAGGCTATGTTAGCAAGGAGGAAGCCGCAGCTTATGTAAAGACCCCCTTAAACCTTCAAGCTAGCATGCAAGAAGCCAAGGGAGGAAATGACTCCTATTTACGCAGTGCCGTAGAGCGCTGGTTGGAGAAATGGAGTGAAGAAAACGATATTAATATCTACACTTCGGGCTTAAAGATATATACCACTATTGATTCACGGATGCAAGAGATAGCCGTAGATGCCGTAAACAAGCAGATGCAAGACTTGCAGCGTAGACTAGACAATACCTGGGGAAATGAGTTGCCTTGGCGCGATAAAAGTGGAGCCGTAATTCCAAATTTCTTGGAAGATCGGATGCGTAAACTGCCCATCTATGCAGCCCTTATGAAGACCCACAACAACCAAGAAGCGGCAGTTTTCGAAGCCTTAAACAAGCCAAAGAAGATGACTATCTTCACTTGGAATGGAGACAAGGAGATGGAGATGTCCAGCATGGATTCCCTGAAGCATTATTTGACAATGCTAAATACCGGCATGATGGCTATGGATCCCAGGTCTGGCGCTGTAAAAGTGTGGGTAGGCGGTATCAATCACCTTTACTATAAGTTTGACCATGTTAATCAGGCCAAGCGTCAAGCGGGCTCCACCTTTAAGCCATTCGTCTATATGACTGCCTTGGAGCAAGGAATGACTCCATGTGATACATACGAAGACATTCCGGTACGTATTGACTTTGTCAATAAAAAAGGAGAAAAGGAAGTTTGGGAACCTAAGAATGCGGATTGGTCTGTATCCCATAGACAGCTCTCTCTGCGTTGGGCAATGGCTCGCTCCTTAAATACCATAACGGCACAGATCACCAGAGATGTGGGCTGGGACAAGGTCGTAGACATGGCCCATAAGCTAGGCATTGATAGTCATCTCGAAGCTGTGCCTTCAGTAGGCCTAGGCTCAAATGATGTAACCGTCTACGAAATGGTAAAAGCCTACGCAGTCTTTATGAATGAAGGTAAAAGTATCGAGCCTGTACTGGTTTCAAAAATCTACGATAGTGATGGCAAGTTAATTGCCTCCTTTGACGCAAAGGGAAAACAAGTCGTGACACCCGAAAACGCTTGGCTAATGACCTATATGCTAAGAGGGACAATCGAAGAACCTAGAGGCACATCACAAGCCTTATGGGAGTGGGATTTATTTAAGAATAACAACCAGATAGGCGGCAAGACCGGAACCTCTTCAGACTATGTAGATGGCTGGTATATGGGTGTTACAAAAGACTTGATAGCAGGCGTTTGGGTAGGTTGTGATGAGCAAAGTGTTCACTTCAAAAATTCTGCTACAGGAGAGGGCTCTAAAACAGCCTTGCCAATATATGCCATGTTTATGGAAGAGCTCTATAAAAATCCGGCATTAGGAGTAACTATGGGCCCATTTCCAGAAGCTACGGTAAAGATCAACAAGAACTATGCTTGCAAGAGCGTATACTATGAGGAGCCCGTTGCAAGTGATAGCACTGACATACAGGAAGAGCCCTTGGGCGAGATAGATGAAGAAACTTTACCCGATATCCCATATAATTCTGAAAATGAGTTTTAGATTTAGCTAAAATTTCATATTTTTAGTGAAAATCAATCTTTCATTATGAATACCAATTTAGCCTTGTACTTTACTAGATTAAAGTATTTTATAGTAAGCCTAGCCTTATTATTAATGCTTCCTAATCTTGTTTCCGCTCAATACTTTGGTCAGAACAAAATGCGGTATAAGAAGCTTAATTTTAAAGTTACCGAAACCCCGCACTTTGAGATTTATTCCTACCTCAAAAATGACAGCCTGAGCAAATGGCTGGCAAAGGAGGCTGAGGTCTGGTACGAAGTACATCAGCAGGTCTTTCAAGACACATTTCTACGAAAGAACCCCTTAGTTATCTATAATAACCATCCTGAATTTCAACAAACCACAACCATCTCCGGAGAGATAGGTGTGGGGACCGGTGGGGTCACAGAAGCCTTTAAGCAACGGGTTGTAATGCCTGTAATGCAGATTAATCAACAGACAAGGCACGTCCTTGGTCACGAGCTGGTGCATGCTTTTCAATACCGAATGCTGATGGAGGGCCGAGATACAACTCGACTTGAGAGCGTGGCCAATATCCCATTGTGGATGGTTGAGGGGATGGCAGAATACCTGTCCATTGGCAAGAAAGATGCCTTTACCGCTATGTGGATGCGAGATGCATATGCGCGGCAAGATATACCTTCACTCAAGCAATTAACCGAACAGTCCCAAAGTTATTTTCCATATCGCTATGGGCAAGCCTTCTTGTCCTATGTTGGCGCAACCTATGGCGATACCGTTATTATGCCGATGTTTATGGAGACAGCTAAATATGGCTATGAGGTCGCTATGCGCAGAG
>JASLCA010000250.1 GCA_030146225.1 Sphingobacterium sp.
CAATGCTGTATGCACCATTGGCATCAGTTTGTACAGACAGCGATTTCCCCAGGACGCTCACCGTGACCCCTGCTAGTGGACCATTGGCGTCGCGAACAACCCCTTTTATAGGGTTTTGTTCTACCTTCATTTTGGGTAGTTCCACCGTCAAGGGATTGCTGAACCGCCAATCAAGAGGACGTTCAAATGCAATAGCCTGTTGGCTGATCGTTCCCAAAGCAATAGAAAACAGTAAAGCCTTTCTCATTGTTTTGATGTTAATAAGTGATTATTTTAGTTAATGGTTAGTAGTTCCTTCTGCTATAGGTACAGCAAGAAACGACAAATTTTTTCTTTATTAATTTGACTACAAGTCTGTTAAACGATAATTAATTAGTAAGACAATACTAAGACATTTTTAAACACTATGCAAGAAAATGCAGTGTTTTTTTTACAAAAAAGACAAAAACGCTGCATAAAATGCATTGAAGAGGGGTGAACACAGAACAAACAATTGCAAAACTGCAACAAAATGCTACTATTGGATATTTAATTTGGGCGAGAGTCCAAGTGCAGTTCGAAGCTTAATCATAAAAATATCTCCAGGGTCGGATTTCTGTGTAATGTAGTTTGGATCGGTCTCCTTCCAGTAGCTCGTCTTCCTAAAAATCTGATACTCATGGTGACCAATTACATATTCAATTTTATATTTAGCTTGCAAATACTTGATAAGTGCTAAGTTTGCAGACAACTGCTCAGCAGTTAGGGGATTACGTGCTGAACCAATATTCTCAATGCCAATAGCGCAGTAATTTAAGCCTATTGTATGTCGAGCAAAGGCATTTTCTGGTAACAATTGAAAAATAGTACCATCCCTTCCAATTACAAATTGGGCAGAGACGTTAAGCATACTCGCTTTCTGTAGATTAGCACGCCCAGGGAGCCGTACAGGATTAAAAGTTTTAAAGGTTTTCTCTACCGACATTACATCTGTCCAGTGGACGACAATAATCTTAGGGACAATCTCAGCTTGCGCCTGAACAAGACCATGCCGCTCTTTTAAGTAAGACAGAGAAAGTTCTTGCCTTTCCAGATTCCAAGTTATGGGTCGTTGAACAATTACCGGTCTTTCCTGCCCCAGCAAAGTGAAATGCAGCAATAATAGAAAAGTAATTATAATACACCTACTACCCATAAACACAAAACTACCTAAATTCATTAGGTAGTTTTGTAACTTATTAACTATGTTTTAAATAAAACTCTTATATATTTCCTTAAAAGAATTGTTATTCTACAGAATAAGCGAGTGCAAACCCAGCCGTTAAAGCCATCTTAATTCTGCTTAACACGATTTAACTCCGCCTCCAATAAGAGAATTTGCTTTTCTAATGCCGAAATAGTTTTTTCCTGAGAAGATATAGTTTGTTCCAAAGAAGCAACAAGGCGTTGCATAGCATTGAGAAGGGCTCCCGCCCCTTGTTCTTCATCGGATATTGTAGAAATTGATTGATGACTTGTAGGTTTTTCAGCATTACAGTTTACTCTCAACATCTCCCCCTCTCCCATAACAAGCCAAGTAGGGCTAATTTCACTGTGCTTAGCCAGTATTTTTGCTACAGCATCGGAGCTTAATGCAGATTGCTTTTGAACACCTTTAAAATTTGCATAAGAAAGATCCAAATCTTTAAAAAACTCAAGCTTATTGATTCCCTTTTCATTAGCTATCAAGAGAACACGATCTTTTATATTAGACATTTTTTATCTTTTAAATAGCTGATTACTCAGCTTAAATCAGCTTTTAAATTACAAAACACCATCCTCCTACCCATATAGACTCCCACATTCATGCTTTACATCAAATTCATCTTGATGGCGGGTTAGCGCTTAATACGCCAAGTTTTATATTCAAAAAAGAAGTCGCAATTAAAGCCCAAGAAGTTAAAGATGAAGTCCTAGCTGAATAGAATTATTTAGCATAAAACAAAAAAGCTTGCTTCCTTTAAGAAGCAAGCTTTTTCTAATTACTTAACTTGTTTTGCGACATATTCGCTTTCATTGCTCAAGCGGTCAATTGCCTTTATCGCTATAGCTTGTAGCTTCTTTCCGTTTTTAACCTTTGGAAAACTCTTCTCACTTTGAAGCGGATCCAGAATTTCATATTCCCATTCATTGCCATACTGCGCATACACTACCCAGTGAAAAACCTGATTGGGCTGTTTATGCAGAAACTTAGCAAAGACACTACTCGTTTCTGTCGTCAATAACAGCGTAGGTGCTAATAGTGGATTTGCATTTAACCAAGGCGTGCGCGGCACCAAAGCAGTCTCCTTATAAGGTCCTGTACGCAATGCTTCAACCATAGCTGGACTCTTCGTTAATCCCGCAATACTCCAGTGCACTGCACCCACACTCTTTGGGATAATGTCGCGCGTAGCTTCAACTTGGTTTACAATCTCCTGAGGTCTATTGGATGAACGAACCTCTACGGTATTCAATCCTGGCCACAGGTGACGCTGATGCGTATTCTCTGCCTGCCACCATTTCAACAAAGCCGTGAAGCTCTGTTTAGGCGGATCAATTGGCCAATAAAGCTGAGGCGTAAAATAATCAATCCACCCTTTGTTCAACCATAATTTAGCATCCGCATACAATTCATCATATTGCGAAGAACCAGTAACCCCAGCAGGATAACCTGGTTTCCAAATCCCAAAAGGACTTAAGCCAAACTTAACATGGTTCTTTTCAGCTTTAATTTCTTTATAAACACGCTCTATAAAACGATTCACATGATCCCTTCTCCAATCACCTCGTGAAAGCGTACCGCCTCCATTTTTATAGACTGACCAAGTTGCATTGTCCGGGAAATCTCCACCTCCATTATAGCTTGCATACGGGTAGAAATAATCATCAAAATGAACCCCATCAATATCATATCTTTTTACAATATCCAAAACCACCTTAGAAGCATGATCTTGTGTTTGAGTATTCGCAGGGTCGAACCAATACATGCCATTCTTAAGACGCACAACCATCTCTGGTGTTTTCTTAACCATAGATTCACTTGTTACAGCACCACCAGCAGAGTGGTGAGCACGATAAGGATTTAACCATACATGCAGTTCCAAGCCGCGTTTATGCGCTTCAGCAACCCAAAACTCTAATGGATCATAATATGGACTAGGTTGCTTGCCAATCTGACCCGTCAAAAAGTAAGACCAAGGCTCATGTGGGCTATCATATAAAGCGTCAGCAGAAGGCCTTACCTGAAATATAACAGCATTGAAGTTGTTATCTTTCAGAAAATCTAATAAGGCAATTGCTTCCCGCTTTTGGGATTCTGTATTGAAATTATTCTTAGTAGGCCAATTTATATTGGCAACAGTGGCAATCCACGCACCTCGAAACTCGCGCTGTACCTCAGGCAAGTTTACTTTAAAAACTTCTTCTACAGGAGCCTGTGGCGTCTTTACTACATGAACGGGTTCTGGCTTAGCCTTAGGAGTACTCGATGTTGACTCACTTACAACACTTGTGTTCGTTAAGACTTTGTTCGCCTCCTTGTTTTTCCTAGAACCGCAGGAAACAAGTGCACTGGACAAAATCAAAGCTGCCAAGGCTGCTGTTTTTATCTGTTTTAATATCATATAATGCAAAAATACAAATTTACCCAAAGATTAGACCATAACATTTGACCCTTGGGCTGATCAAGCTGGCTACTAACAACTTAGGCTTAAACCCTTGCGCTAATCTATTCGTTAGACATGGCTTAAAAAACCCTCTCCCCGTCTAAATAGACATTTTGGACAGAAAAATCCTCCTTAAAAACCAAGATATTTGCGCGAGAACCTTCAACAAATTGCCCAATATCTGAACGCCCCAACAGTGCCGCAGGGTAGAGGGTAGCCATACGGATGGCTTCATCAAGGGCAATACCAACATGTTCAACACAGTTTTGAATAGCCTTTAACAAGGTTAAAGCAGATCCACTAAGCGTACCATCAGGCAATGTAAAATGATCCTTATTCAGGAGATGCTGATAAATCCCCGTTGAACAGGGCGCAACTGCATCCGTAATTAAGAATAACCTCCTATCCAAGAGCTGCTTACTAAGTCGTACAGCCTCATAATCTACATGAATGCCATCAACAATAATAGAAGCCCTTGCCTGTGGATGTCTAAAGGTTGCACCTGACAAGCCTGTCTCCCGATGATGAAAGGCAGACATGGCATTCCAAAGGTGCGTAGTGGCCTGAATCCCCTTATCGAAAGCAGCTATACCCTCAGCATAGCGTGCCGAGCTATGCCCAGCACTCAAAAGGATCCCCGATTCAAGCAGAAGGTCTAGACAAGAATCATCCAACAACTCTGGAGCGACAGTCATCATCTTCACCGCATCCTTTGCATCATGCAATAGCTCCTCAATATTTTCGGGACTTGCTTTCAAAATCAATTCAGCTGGATGAGCACCACGCTTAGTGCTATTTAAAAACGGTCCTTCCAAATGTAGCCCCAAGGCAACCGATGATTCTGTAGAATTAAAGACCGCTATTGCCTCCTTAAATACTGAAAGGCTATTGGTTGCTAAAGTCAATAAATAAGAAGTACAGCCAGCAGCCAGCAAGCTGTTGTCAATCCGAGAAATAGATGCTGCACTGAGCACAGCCGAAAACAAGTCTTCGCCTGCCCCATAGATCTGCAGATCAATAAGTCCAGGACAAATATTTGCCCCTTCCACATCAATCTGCACATAGTCTTCTGGAATAGCATGCTTTGGAAAGATCCCATGTATTACAGAGCCCTTAATTAACAAGGCTTGACCTATAAAATAGTCGTCGCCATTATAAATATGCCCATTAACGAGTGCAATCTTGCTTTCCATAAGACCTAATTAATTAAGGCATTTCCATCACTGGAAGATTTAAGTAATTTATCTTTAAGTTCATGCTCCACTTGTAAAAGCTCCTGCTCCACCACCTTGCGCTTCTCCCGACCATCTCGCTGGATCTCAAGGACCTGCTCAATGGTAGAGACGATATCTTGATTTGCTTTCTTAATCGTTTCAATATCCACAATGCCCCGTTCAGTCTCTTTAGCAACGCTAATAGTCGACTCTTTAAGCATCTCTGAATTTCTACGCAGCAACTCGTTAGTAGCATCCGTAACTGCCTTTTGGGCTTCTAATGCCCGCTGGGCATGCGCTATCCCCAAAGTTAGCACCATCTGATTTTTCCACAGCGGAATAGTATTGACTAAGGAAGACTGAATCTTCTCCATCAAAGCAGAACTATTATTTTGTATCAAGCGTATTTGCGGTGCAGTTTGTAAAACGACCATCCGGGTAAGCTTTAAGTCATGCACCTTGCGCTCAAAACGAACGACATGCTGCTCCATATCCTTATATTCTTGGATTTTATGCTGATCCCCAGAGCTTTGGGCTTCCGCCTTCAACTTTGGCAGGGTTTCCCCATGCGCCTCTTTAAGCTTTTCTTCACCAGCCGCAATATAAAGGGTGATTTCCTTAAAATAGTTTTGATTCTCAGCAAATAACTTGTCAAAAATATTGACATCCTTGGCTAAGTTTTTATAATGCCCCTCTAGACGCAATTCAATCTGATGAATATTCTTCTCCACAGATTGATACTCCGTACGCAAGCGCTGTAACTTCTTCTTCATCGTATCGAAAAAAGGAATTAAAGGCTTCTTATTCAGGTTGGCGTCAAAGGTTTTAACATCGTCACGCAGGTTCAGCAGAATATCCTCAGCACCCCCCATATCTTTAGTACGTACCTGTTTTAAGATCTCATTCGAGAAGTTACTGACCTTGGACTGGCTACCAACCCCAAACTGTATAACATTCGTTGCAGAAGTTAAATCAATCTTATCTTTATGCTGTTGAATTATCGCTTTTTCCTCGGAACTATAATTAACCGAAAGGTCCTTGTTATTATCCTTATTCTCCTCAAACTCTGTGAGCTCCAAATTAGCCATACATTAATCTTTTAAAAGGTTTCTATTTTTTAAGGTTTGAATATAAACGTCAGTTTCTGCCGACACATCCAAAATACCAGATTGAAACTGATTGGTAACCTCTTGTTCAATAGCAGTAGCTGCCTGCACAAGAACATTTGCCAATTTCCGCTTAGACTCTGCGGTCACAACATTATTAAGTTTAGAATTCTCAAGTTCGTCATACTTCATCAAGACATTCACGACAGTAGCGTGTCGAACCAAGAAGCGATCGGCCTCCATATGATCATTCTTTTCCAAAAGTTGAAAAAGATGAATAATCTTATCAATGTTCCGATGAATTTCCGCATTGTCAATTTCTTTTCGCCAATGCACCAAGCGTTCTATAAATAGCTGCGGCGTATCCAAGGTCGCCTGTGAAAGCTCCAGCCGCTTTCTAGCGGCCACAGTAGGAATCCACGTTAAAGGTCGAATCTCCGCCAGCTCTAAGCGCTGTAAGTAAACCTTAGCACGATTAAGCAAGAGTCCATTACCAATAATATAGGTCGAAAGATAACCTACAAAAGTCAGTAAAAGTCCCTGTGACAATGCCCCTACATAAAACACAAAGGCTCCAAACAAAGCAAACTGCAAAAGCATAAAAAACAATGCGGTCGCATACCAAGAACGGATCTTACTCTTTTTGGCCTGAGCCAACATCACAAATGGGAAAATATGTACCGGCACTGGAATAAACATCACAATGGACACAAAAGTCCAAGTCATTTGTTGTAATTCCCAGCGTTTTGTCTTCTTTGTAGCAAATCCCATGTTGCAATTTAATTATTTTTTTAATTCCCTAAGCTATGCCTAGCTAGATTTATACGTTAAAGTGCATTGCCTCATTCATAAATCATCCCGTACAGCCCCTTTTTAACAGGCCAAAATCGCCCTTTTGGAAGCATGCCCTTAAGCTGAATCACAACCTGACAGCAAGCACTAAGCGTAACTAGCGTCACGCACTTGTCAAGTTCCAACAGGCCTGCTTAAGCCCATCAGCTTAAGAGCGCCCGCATAAGTTATTTAGTCAAAAACTAGGTATATTCGTCCCTATAAAACCTGTAGGACATACAAAACATCATTTAGGCAACTAAAAATGTCCTTAAAGCTATAGCAGGTTGTAGCAGGATTAATTAAAAATTTAAGACTTAGAAACATGAAAATTTTAATGGTTTGTCTTGGCAATATATGCCGTTCCCCGCTTGCGCATGGAATATTAGCACATCTAGTCACTGAAAAAGGATTAAGCTGGCAGGTGGACTCGGCGGGCACTGGGGACTGGCATACCGGCGAAGCTCCAGATAAACGGGCAATAGCAGTTGCCGCCACCTATGGCGTAGATATCGCAAATCAAAAAGCACAATGGTTTGAACCACATCTTTTCGACAAGTATGACCAGATTTTGGTCATGGACAAGAACAACCTTAAAGATGTGCTCGCACAAGCAAGATCAGCAGCAGACAGCAATAAAGTAAGCCTCTTTTTGGGCACAGGTGAAGTCACTGACCCTTATTTTGACAGCAATTTATTCGAGCCCGTCTACCAGCTTATTGAAAAGCGTTGTCAAGAATTAATGCAAGCATGGAGCTAATCCTGAAACGGATTATTACCGAGGGTTAACCGTATCTTATACATATTTTTCTATTTTTGTTAACACAGATATGAAAGCATCAGAAATAAATAGAAAATGGGCAGAATTGCAAAAAGCAATTTCCCAAGACTTCGATACAGACAGCCCAGACATGAAGGTCATGTTGTTTTTAATAGGCGTCCAAGAACTAGGCAAAGGGCCTCAGACATTTTCCAAAAGACAAAAAGAAGAGCTTATGCACATCGCAAACTGCCGACTTTTTAGTGAAATGGGATTTTATGATTTAAAGGGACTCGATGAAGAAGGTTGGCCCCATTGGGAATTAATAAAACCCATCCCCAACTACACATTACTCGAGCAGGAAATGATTATGAAATCATTAATTGTAAATTATTTTGACGGGACTTACACTTTCTCTTAATAAAATGATCAGACAAAATTTTAAAAGCGGATGCTTAATCATTTTGAGCAGCATCCTTTACCTCAGTGCATTTGCGCAGAAGCCCGTAAATCATTACGTAAAAATCGACACGGACAAAGGCAGCTGCCTCCTAAGACTTTATAACGAGACGCCTAAGCATCGCGACAACTTTATCAAGCTTGTCAAAGAGGGCTACTATGACGACCTCCTCTTCCACAGAGTAATTAACAACTTTATGGTTCAAGGAGGCGATCCAGACTCCCGTCATGCTGCCCAAAAACAAGAATTAGGCAATGGTGGGCCAGATTATAAAATAGTCTCCGAGATTCAAGATGGTTTATATCATAAAAAAGGAGCCATCGGCGCAGCAAGAGACGACAATCCCGCAAAGCAATCATCCGCTTCGCAGTTTTACTTGGTTCATGGCCGCGTATTTAGTGAAGCCGGTCTCGACTCCCTAGAAATATCCAGGATGAAAGGCAAGAAGTTTTCCGCAGCTCAACGCGCAAGCTATACCAGCATAGGCGGTGCCCCACACCTAGATGGGAACTATACAGTCTTTGGAGAGCTTCTCAATGGAGTTCCTACCGTGGATGCAATCGCCATAGTAAAGACAGATGCGAAGGATCGCCCAGTAGAAGACATCAAGATGAAGATGACCCTCTTAACGCGCAGAGAAGCGTCAAACTTGGAGCGTGAAGCGTCTGGCTTAAAAGCCAAAACAGGCTTCTTTAGTAAAATTGCAGATCTATTCTCCTCCAAATCTTATTAATACATGAAGATCGTTTCTTATAATGTGAATGGCCTAAGAGCCGCCTTGAAAAAAGACTGGTTGGGATGGCTAAAGGATGAAAACCCTGATGTAGTCTGCCTTCAAGAGGTAAAAGCCACTCCAGATCAAATCCCAGAAATAGCACTTTTAGAAGAGATGGGCTTTGAGCACTATTGGTATCCCGCCCAGAAGAAAGGCTATAGCGGCACCGCCATCCTCACCCGGATAAGCCCTAAACATGTTGAATATGGTTGTGGCCACGAAGACTATGATTTTGAAGGCCGTATAATCCGTGCGGACTTCGAAGATCTATCCGTTATTAGCGCCTATTTCCCATCGGGAACAACAGGGGGTGTACGCCAAGATTTTAAATACCGTTTTTTAGATGACTTTCAAGAATACAGCAACAAGCTGTTAATAGAAAAGCCAAATTTGATTATCTCTGGAGATTATAATATATGTCATCGAGCAATTGACATTCACAATCCTAAATCCAATGCAAATAGCTCCGGTTTTTTGCCAGCAGAAAGGGAATGGATGGAAAACTTTATTAATTCAGGCTATATAGACTCCTTCCGGGAACTAAACCCAGAGCCGGATCAATATACATGGTGGAGCTATAGAGCGGGCGCTAGAGCGCGTAATCTAGGCTGGCGCATAGACTACAATATGGTTTCAACAGCTTTACGGAGCAGGATTGAATCCAGTGCCGTGCGACCACTAGCAGTACATTCAGATCATTGTCCGGTTGTATTAACATTAAAATAAACCAATATTCATTTTCTAGCATCCAGCATAATGGATACTAGAAAATGAATTTTTAGCTAACCAGTAGTTTATAGCCTTTGCCGTGGACATTGACAATCTCCACATTGGGATCTTCCTTAAGGTATTTACGCAGCTTGCTTAGAAAGACATCCATACTTCTACCCGTAAAGTAGTTATCATCATGCCAAATCTTAACCAAAGCCTCTTCCCTAGTCAAGACATCATTCTTATTTAGACACAACAAACGTAACAACTCAGCTTCTTTAGTAGAAAGCTTTTGCTGTTGCCCCTTAAACGAAATAATTTGACTGGTATAATCAAAGAAATAATTTCCAATTTCAAACTTATCCAGCACAACCTCATCATCCGCCTTCGAAACCCGTTTTAACAGCGCATTAATACGCAACAACAGCTCCTCTACCCGGAAAGGCTTAGTCACATAATCATCCCCGCCCAATTCAAAAGCCATGGTCTTATCCTCCATCATCCCTTTGGCAGTAGCATAAATTATAGGAACCGTTTTGTCCATCTTACGAATATCTTTCCCCAATGAGAATCCATCCTTTTTTGGCATCATCACATCCAAAATACAAAGATCAAACTTTTCCTTACGGAAAGCATTCAAAGCCTCTTCGCCATCCTGACATAAGACAACATCGAACTTTCCTTTTAACTCTAAATAATCCTTTAAAAGTTCACCTAAGTTAGGATCATCTTCTGCTAATAATATTCTTTGCATACGAATAAGCTTTAATATTTAATTGGTTAATCAATTTTTGCGGTTTTTCAAGATAAATGAAAGCTCAAACATCGTTCCTTTATCTTTTTCACTTTTAACAAAAATCTTACCGTTTAGTCGTTTTACGATATCATGAACATAGCTTAAGCCTAGACCAAAGCCCTTTACATTGTGCACATTTCCGGTAGGTATTCGATAAAACTGATCAAAAATCTTGTCTTTTTGGTCCTTAGTCATGCCCATTCCCTTATCCGCGATGGTAATGACGACAGTGTTTTTCACATTAATAGTTTTGACCGTAATCTCTGGCTTGTCTTTACTATATTTAATAGCATTATCAACTAAGTTAAAAAATACATTGGAAAGATGCAATTCATCCCCAACCACCAAATCATCTGCGGCTTTAATGTCGGTATGCAAGATAGCCCCTGCTTTTTGCAGTTGGAGCGACATGCTATCCAACACAGCGACAAGAACTGCATTGATATTAACATTTACCATCTCCATCTTTAAGTGCTCCTTCTCCAAGCGAGCAATATTTAAAACACGCTCGATATGGTTGCCCAAGCGCACATTCTCATCATAAATAATATTAGCCAAGCGATCTACACGTTTCTTATCTGCCGAGATCTCCGGATCCCGCAAAGACTCACTTGCAATCATAATAGTAGCTACAGGCGTCTTAAACTCATGGGTCATATTATTCATAAAGTCCGTCTTCATCTCCGCTATCTTCTTCTGCCTAAAGATGATGCGCAGGGTATACCCAAAAGCCCCAATCAAAAGCGCCAGCAGAGCAATCATAGGCACCATCAAATAGCTCATTGTATCCCGAATAATAGAAGACTTATTTGGGAAGTAGACAGAAAACAGGCCCGGTGAGCTCCCTAAATCATTCTCAAATAACTTCGTACTATAGCGCGCAATGCGCGCATCAGACTTAGGGTATTTACTTCTCAGGGTTTCATAGACAATAGCCAATTGATTGTCGCGCACCTCAATATTAAAGGGCGCAAAAATTTCACGCTTAGCTAATTCAGCCTCCAATTCAGACTTAAGGTATTGAATATTTATACGCTCTCTAAAAGGCCTTTTAGCCAGCTCCATCCCAAACTCCACATCCTTCAAGATATCCCTGCTCTTGCCACCAATAATAGCCAAGGTATCAAAAAGACTCTCAGCCCCTTCAAACTGTCTAGCATTTAAAGATGCGAGCTGCTTTTCCAAGGTATGCAGCTCAAATGCCAAGCGCGCATTTGACTTGGGAATAAGCGTCGCAGTCTGAATAGCAATTACCTGACCCGCACGCACATAAGGAATAATAAAGCGCGTACTGTCATCCTTAGCAGGAACCGTTGGAATAGGCTTTTTGGCCGTCAGCTCAATACCAGTATCATAATACCCCTCGCCAATGTACTTTTCAACAACATTAAAGTCGATTAAGTCCTGATAGCGCTTCCGCTTGATATAGGTCTCAAAAAAAGAATTGCTAACAGCTATGGCATTAGGATATTGCGCCTTCAGATCATCCTCGTAGTCTTTATACTGCTGCTGATAATCAAACTGTTGTATCTGTAATTTCTTAATCTTCTCTTGAATCTTCAGCTGTTCAGCCAATAACTCCTCCTTACGCTGTCGCTTCGCTTGGTCTTGCTTATACTTCTGCTGGCTAATTCTACCTTGCTCTTGCGCAAAATCAAAGATCTCTCGTTTCTCAATCTTACCAGCAACCGCATTCAAGGAAGCCTTAACCGCCTCATCAAACAGTTGAGACTTTTGCTTATAAGTCTCCCGAACAAAATAATACTGCATAGTCATTACCCCAAGAAGGGCAATAGACATCAACCAGATGATGAAGGCAATACTTCGTTTTTTCATTTAATACAAAAATAGCGCTGCTTAATATACAAATCGTTGTTTTAACACATTTTAACAGCGACAATAAAGGCTTCTCAAACAACCAAACTGAAGGAGCCAAACTATTCAGCCAGAAAACAGCAAAGAATAGGGACTCCCTCTATAAGACCAAGCACTTTCCATTATAAATGGAAGCACTTTACTGACCAAAAAGATATCCTACAAGATAAGGATTTCTTTGCTACTTTTGTAGCGCTTTACCATATCAATAAGTAAGCACAACAACATGTAGTATTATTGGTCAAACTTTATGTTTTCGCACATAAAGCGGGACTATATTTATGAATTAATTTTTTTGTATGCATAGCACCTAGGCATATGGAACAATCAAATAACAAAATGTATATGAATAAGTTCTTTTTATCTTTATTGCTATTTGCGGGCATACTTGCTGCAAGCAGCTGTATCAAAGACGAGCCCAAGAATATGGAGGCTGATATAACCGAAGTCATGTTAGACTCCGTTCCACAGTTGGACCCGCAAATTAGCAATAGCACAGTTTTTATATATGTCAACCCAAAACACTATGACATTAAAAACTTTAAATTTAATTTTACCACCACCCCTGGCGCGGTAGCAACACCACTCTCTGGAACCGCTCAAGATTTCACCAACAGTGTAGACTACACCATCACCTCCGAAGATGGTCAATTTTCAAAAGTCTATACCGTCACCGTAATACAGACAAATGACAGTCCGATTCCAAATGAATTTAATTTTGAGAATTTCACAATAGACGCCCGTAATAAATACACCAGCTTCGTAGACATCGTTGATGGTACATCTTTCCCGAATTGGTCTTCAGGAAATGCAGGCTTTGCATTAACATTGGGAAGTAATAAAACCACCGAAGCCTACCCTACATTAGCAACCAAAGAAAAACGTTCAGGTGAATACGCCGCCTTAATGGAAACCAAGCTCACCGGAAGTCTAGGTGCAAGCTTTGGCTCCCCTATTGCCGCAGGAAACCTTTACATCGGGACATTCAACACATTAAGTGCTATGCTTGACCCCTTAAAAGCAACTCGATTTGGCATACCCTTTAATAAAGTTCCAGTAGAACTATCTGGATATTACAAGTATACCCCTGGACCACAAGTCACAGACGCTAAACTACAACCATTGAATATTGCAGACTCCTGTGATATTTACGCGGTATTGTACAACCGTAAAGAGCTAGAGGCAACAAGCAAAGTCAAATACCTACATGGGGGCAATATATTAAGTGACCCATCCATCGTAGCCATAGCGCGCTTAGCAAATGGAAGTCAAACCCCAGGCACAGACTTTGTTAAGTTCAATGCTCCATTTGTGTTTTTAAAGCCACAAAATCAGAAACAAATCCAAAATATGGATTACAATTTAACGATTGTACTTTCATCCAGTAAGCGCGGAGCCGAATTTATAGGTGCAGCGGGCAGTAAATTAATTGTTGATGACCTTAAATTAAAAACTAAATAATGAAAAATCATAACCTACTATACAAGCTCTTAATGCTAGTCGCGCTTTTTGTTTCCAAAGAGAGCTTTGCATCACCAATAGACAGTCTTGAAAACAAATTATCCTTTAGCGCTACCGTGGGCACAAAGATTGGAGGAGCTACACCTGTATCATTCCCTTCAGAAATCCGTAAAATACGTAGCTTTTCACCAGCAGTTCCCTTTTTAGTTGGAGCACATGCCAAATACCAAATAAGCAATAAGTGGGGAGCTTCCCTAGGCCTGGTATTCGAAGGTAAAGGAATGAACACTGAAGCAACCGTAAAAGGCTATAAAACCACCTTTAATGCCAATGAAGATCCTACAGAAAATATTCAAGGCTATTATACAGGTGATATCAGTACGAATGTTCACAACCTATACATCACCATCCCTATAAAGGCGAACTATCAATTATCCCAAAAATGGGAATTGACCGCAGGCCCATACGTGTCCTTTGCTGTAAGAAGAAAGTTTTTCGGACAAGCATTTAATGGATATATGCGGGATATAGATCCAACAGGAGCACGCATTGATATTGACCTTGCAGACTATGACTTTTCAAAGAGTGTCCGCACAATAGATGTTGGAATGAGTGCCGGAACACAGTATGAAATGTCGAAGCGGTTTTTTGCTTTAGCACAATTTGATTACGGCTTTAACAACATTATGAAGACCGGATTTGAAAGCATAAGCTTTGGTCTGCACAACATCTTTTTAAATGTTGGGGTCGGCATAAAACTTTAACATATCTTAAAATTAAACCTTTTCATAAAAGAACAGTCTAAGTACGTATAAACTGTTTAATTATGAAAAGGTTATTTATCATAAGCTGTGTATTATCTTTCTCATGCATATACTCCTTAGCGCAACAGCCTCAGGAGCAGAAACAAATAAAACCAGCCGACTCAACCCACCTAACACTTGTAGAGAAAGACAAGGCAAATGCTTTGGATAGCACAGCAGTCTTTGTTGTTGGCTACGCATCTCAGGTTAAAAACAACCCCAACAATACCCCTAGCAATGAAATGCCCGTTGTCAAGCTCTCGACAAGCCCTTCCCAGACTACGCCCATAAAAAAGCTATCCGGCAAAGGAATAGCCCCTATGCCAGGCACAGAAGCATTAGACTTAACGGAAGTCAAAAAAGATTCCTTTCCAAAGAAAAGCCGAGTTATAAAAATCACCACCTTTCCCGTCAAGGAATAAGCAGCTTGCAAAGCCCGCAGTTTTAAAACAAAAAAAAGCTAGCGTCTTTAAACACTAGCTCTATAAGTTACATTTTAAGACCAATCTCTCGCAAACGCTCGTCGAGATACTGTCCTGCAGTATAATCTTCATACGCCTTTGGGTATTCAGCAGAGATACAAGAATCTAAGCTCGCTAAGTTCATAGCCCCTTTAGGGTGCAAGAAAAACGGCACCGAATACCTAGAAGTTGTCATCAAGGCTTTCGGAGGATTAACAACCCTATGGGTAGTAGACTTTAATTTATTGTTTGTCAGACGCTGCAACATATCCCCAACATTCACAACGATATCCTCACCCTTAGCCTTAATCGGGAACCAATTTCCCTCTTTAGTCAAGACCTCTAAGCCATCAGCACTAGCACCTATTAACAAGGTAATAAGGTTAATATCCTCATGCGCTCCAGCCCGCACCGCATCTGGCGAAATCGTATCTGGGTTTTCAATCGGGAAATAATGAATAGCACGAAGAATCGAATTACCATTAATCACAAACTGTTCAAAATAATCCTCTTCAAGCTCCAAGTAGCTAGCAATAGCCTTTAGCAAATTGCGCCCAGCATCCTCCAACTTCTTGTACACCTCCGCCGTAACAGCATTAAAACGAGGCAACTCCGCTACCAAAGGATTGTCCGGAAAATCAGCCTTGCTAAACGTCTCACCAACAATAGTCTGTCCACGTTGCCAAAACTCCTTTAAGTCAGGCGTATTAGCATCCTTCGCTTTTTCACGTCCCTTGGAGGTATACCCACGTTGACCCGCTAATTCAGGAAACTCATATTTAAGCTTTGTCGCATCATCCTGCTCAAAGAAAGCCCGTACAACCTGGTAGAGCTCATCAATTAGCTCCTGACTCAGGCCGTGGTTCGCAATGGTTACAAAGCCAGTTTCGTTAAATGCCTTGCCAATATCTTGTGAAAATTGTGCGCGTTGCTCCGCCGTACCTTCAGTGTATTGTAAGAGGTCTAATCTCGGAATATTTACTAATGCCATAGTTCATCTTATTTACACACAAAGGTAATATAATATATTCCGCTTCAACAGCACAGCTGTTTGTAATCCTGAGCAAGAACAACTCAACAAGCTACAAATCAATGCTTAAAGTTTTCCACAAAAACCAAGCAGCCTGCAAAAACAGGTTGCAAGCAGCTCGATTTACGCTTAAAATTGACAAAAGATGTATTTTCAAAAAAGCCTTGTATACTAAATAGAAATCTTGTATATTTGTTATGCCTGCATAGTAAATCGCATTACATTATGAACCACGAGAACACAATAGACTATTTCTTAAAGACAAGCTGGCAAAGTGTTGCCAACAAATACAATATTATTGCTGGACAGTTTGGCTTTACACAAGCCGCTGGCTATATCCTAATAAATATACATAAGGAAGGAACTTCGGTATCCCAAATAGCAAATTCAACCGGTGTCAAAACAACTTCCCTATCTAGAGTGTTAACTAACTTGGAGTCACTGGGTTTTATCTACAGAGAGGTCAACAGCGAAGACAAGCGCTCTGTAAAAGTATACCTAACTGAACTAGGCAAAGAAAAACGCAGTCTAGCCAAGGCTGTCGTGCGAGAGTTCAATGAATATATGGAGGCACAATTAACAGAAAAAGAAAAGGCTCAGCTGATTAAATCCCTAAAAAAGATTAATGAACTAGCCGCTGCATACACGCCTATGGAGGCTGTTAGCATTTGATAAACATTATTTAAATTGATAAATCTATTGACATGAATAGAAATATTAAAAAAGTAGCCGTATTAGGTTCTGGTGTTATGGGGTCTAGAATAGCCTGTCACTTCGCCAACATAGGTGTTGAAGTACTGCTATTGGACATCGTTCCCCGCGAACTATTACCTGCCGAAGAAGCCAAGGGCTTAACATTACAACAGCCTGCCGTGCGAAACCGCATCGTCAACAGCTCCCTAGAAAATGCCCTTAAGACCAATCCTTCTCCTATTTACAGCAGAAGCTATGTTTCTAGAATTAAGACCGGAAACTTTGAAGACAATATGAAAGATATTGTCAATTATGACTGGATAATTGAGGTGGTTGTAGAGCGGCTTGATATTAAAAAATCTGTCTTTGAACAGGTTGAGCAATACCGTAAGCCAGGCACCCTAATTACCTCAAATACTTCTGGCATACCAATACACATGATGTGTGAAGGAAGATCCGCAGACTTCAAAGCCCATTTCTGCGGCACCCACTTTTTTAACCCACCGCGCTACCTAGAGCTCTTAGAGATAATCCCCACAGCAGACACCCAAAAAGAGGTGCTTGACTTCCTGGTATACTTTGGAGACAAGATGCTGGGCAAAACAGTTGTACTATGTAAGGACACCCCTGCCTTTATCGGCAATCGGGTCGGTGTATACTCTATGCTTGCGCTCACCCACCTTGTGGATCAGATGGGATTAAGCGTAGAAGAGGTTGACAAGTATACAGGCCCAGCAATGGGACACCCCAAGTCAGCTACCTTCCGCACCGCAGATGTGGTGGGATTGGACACCTTGGTAAATGTAGCCAATGG
>JASLCA010000283.1 GCA_030146225.1 Sphingobacterium sp.
TAACCGAGAATTGTTTTTTGACGGCATTCGAGCGGGTATTTTCGATGTCTTTGCGATTAAATTGTAATGCGTATGTTTTGTATTAGCTATAGCTTCGCAAAGTGACGGGTGACCTTGCTTCGCAAAGTGACGGGTGACACAGTCCTTGCTGGTTACTTGGTTACTCTGTCACTCATTACTTCAAGCTTACTTGTCAATGGTTACTCCAAAGTCGCTCTTAACTCAAAGTAACTTAAAACCCCAATACCCTGATGCTCCAGGAATCCGTATTCATAATTAGTAGCTGATTGTGCAGACAAGGGCGATCAATAATGATCTTCAAGGTTTCTTGCGCCATCATCAGGCCTAATATGCCTGGGGCAGTCCCCATAACGCCATTCAGCTCGCAACTAGGTACATCCGCTGGGTTTGGGGCTTCAGGGAAGATTGCACGCAGGTCCTTTCCGCCTTTATGATTGAAAACGGCCATTTGTAGCTCGAAGTTGAGTACACTGCCATAGACCAAGGGCTTTTGATGCCGTACACAAGCATCATTGACGAGATAGCGGGTCGTGAAGTTGTCGCAACCGTCGATAATGATATCGTAATCGGGGATATACTGGTCTAAGTTTCCGGCATGTAGCTTTTCTGCAATGGGTATAAAGTGAATGCTGCTGTTCAATTGCTTTAAGCGCAGGGCGGCACTTGTTACCTTGGATTGACCTACGCTTTGCTCGCTATGGATGACCTGTCGGTGCAGGTTGTGTAGCTCTACCTGATCAAAGTCTATGCAGGCTATCGTTCCTACGCCTGCAGCGGCCAAATAGAGTAGGCTAGGAGCGCCCAATCCGCCTGCGCCTACCAAGAGTACTCTTGTGGATATAATGCGCTCCTGGCCCTTAATTCCGATTGCAGGGAGGGAGATTTGTTTTTTATAGCGGAGAATCTCCGCTTTGCTGAGTTTTAACATGCTGCGGTTCCTCCATATTCCGGCTGCCAGTCTTTCCATACTGGCTGGTAGCCTGCAGCTTTTATAACCTGCGCAATTTCCCATGGGGAGCGCTCGTCCGATATTTCGAACTGCTCTAAAGATTCAGGTTCGACTACATAACCGCCTGGATTTGTTTTAGAACCAGCGCTCATACTGATGATCCCTAAGGCTAAGACATGATCCCGAAAGAAGGCATGCTCTCGTGTAGAAAGGGATATTTCTAGATCTGGATTCCAAAGTCTATAAGCGCAAATCAGCTGGAGCAGGTCTCTATCTTCCATGATAAAGTTAGGCTCAATTACACCCGTAGCTGGTCTTAAGCGGGGAAAGGATACCGAATACTTGCTGCGCCAGTATTGTTGCTGTAGGTAGTCAATATGCAGGGCGTTGAAGAAGCTATCTACCCGCCAATCCTCTAAACCAAGCAATACCCCTAAGCCTATTTTGTGCATGCCTGCCTGCCCGATGCGGTCGGGGGTTTCTAAGCGATAGCGGAAGTTAGACTTCTTACCTTTTGGATGGTAGGTCTTATAGGTGACTTGATGATAAGTCTCCTGATACACTAATACGGTGTTAATGTTTTCTTTATGTAACAGTTTGTAGTCTGCTGTTTCCAAGGGTTGTACCTCTAAGGATATTTGTGCAAAAACCGATTTAAGTTGCTTGGCCGCGGCTAAGAAATAAGGCGTATTCACGCTGTTGTTGGCTTCGCCTGCCACCAGCAATACGTGCTGATAGCCCATGGCTTTGACGGCTTGGGCTTCTAGCATAATCTCCCCAGGGCTGAGCGTGCGCCTTCGGATTTTGTTGTCCATGCTAAAGCCGCAGTAGGTGCAGATATTATGGCACTCATTGCTCAAGTAAAGGGGCGCATAGAGTTGTATATTCTTTCCGAAACGCTGAATGGTCATCTCCTGGGAGCGGCTAGCCATCTCTTCCAAATAAGGAGCAGCAGCAGGGGAGAGCAAGGCCATAAAGTCCTGTAAGTCTCTTTTCTGCTTGCTTAGGCTGGCCTGCACTTGCTTATCTGTAGTTGCATAGAGCTGCTTTTTCACGCTTTCCCAATCATGCTGGGCAAATAGATGGGCGAATGTCTTATTCATCTGCATAGGATTTGCTTAGGAAATCTGTAAGGGGACTACTCTGTTGGGCTTTATTGCTTTTAGGGCCGAGCTTGGCTTCATAGGCCATTCGGCCGCTTTTTACAGCCATAGCAAAGGCTTCCGCCATCAATACGGGATTGGCAGAAGCTGCAATAGCGGTATTCACTAGTACGGCATCTGCGCCCAGTTCCATCGCTTGTGCAGCATGTGAGGGGGCGCCAATGCCTGCATCTACGATAACGGGTACATTGCTCTGTTCGATAATAATTTCCAAGAATTCAAGGGTACGTAGGCCTTGGTTGCTTCCAATAGGGGAGGCTAAGGGCATTACAACTGCGGTGCCAACATCCTCCAAGCGTTTGCACAATACGGGGTCTGCATGAATATAAGGCAGCACCACAAAGCCCAGCTTAGCTAATTGTTCGCAGGCCATAAGGGTCTCTATAGGGTCTGGAAGTAGGTATCTTGGGTCGGGATGTATCTCCAATTTTATCCAGTTGGTCTGCATAGCATCTTGTGCTAATTGGGCAGCTAGTACAGCCTCCCGAGCTGTTCTTGCTCCCGAAGTATTGGGAAGTAGGCTTATATGTGGCTGATGCAGGTATTGCAAGAGGTCATCGTTATGGCCTTGCAGGTCCACGCGCTTGAGCGCGAGGGTGACTAGTTCGCTTTCTGAGGCTAGGATGGCGGCTGTCATCTGTTGCGGGCTTCCAAACTTACCCGTGCCTACAAAGAGACGGGAGTTGAATGTTTTATCGCGTAGTTGTAAGGGGCTCATGAAGTAGGTTTTGTAGGTTGTGAATGATTTTCGGATTGTTTAATTGCTGGCTAATAAGGCCAGCAACCGCAATGCCATGCAGCCCGATTTCCCTTAAAGGGATAATATCGGTCTCCTCAACTCCGCCGATGGCGTAGATAGGTGGCTGGGCAATTTCGGTTAGTTTCGCTAGAGTAGCTCTGTAGCCATCCAAACCAAGTATAGGACTGAGCTTTTCCTTAGTCTGTGTAAAGCGTAAAGGGCCTAAGCCAATATAGTCACAACCCTCGCTTATACGCTGTTGAATGTCCGCATAGCTGTTGGCCGTACCACCAATAATTTTGTCTGGACCGAGTGCTTTTCTGGCCGTTAATACGGCTTGATCGGCGAGGCCAAGGTGCACGCCGTCGGCATCTACGGCTAAGGCAATCGAAACATGGTCATTGATAATATAGATGAAGTTATACTTTAGTTTTAGCTCTTTAACCATTTGAGCTACAAATTCAATGTCTGTTATATTATGAAATTTGCAACGCAGCTGTATCCAGTCTGCACCTTGTTTTAGCGCCTTTAGGATTTGCTGGTAATGCTCCTCGGGTGACTTGCCTTCGGAGATAAATTGTAGTCTACTATACATGGTGATTTCCTAATAAAGAGGGGTTAGAGCTTAAGAATTTTGCGGTATAATCCTTCGCTACTTTGCAGGCTTCCGCTAGGGGGTAGTCCTTGGCAATAAAGGCACTGATGGCGCTAGAAAGCACACAGCCTGAGCCATGTTTTTCTGTAGCTTTATTAAAGGCTTCGGGGAGGTATTCTCGTACATGGTCTGCTGTGAAAAGCTGATCTAGCCCCAAGTTATTGGGGTGATGCCCTCCTTTGAGGAAGACAGCGCAGGAGCTGCTTATGCGCTTGCAGCACTCCGCCACAGCCTCCTGAGGCAAGCGAAAGGCTGCTATCTCCAGGTAGTTTGGGGTTATTAGATCGATCAAGCTCAATTCCGCTATGCTGGGTAGAGCGCCTTTAAAGAAGTCTATACCTGTGCTGCTGCGCAGAATAGGGTCCCAGCAGATAAAGAGTTCGGGCCTATAGCTGCGCGCGGTTGTTACAATACGCATGAGCTGTGTGCTATCTCTAATAGCACCTATCTTTATGGCTTTCAGCGGGTATTGCTGGCAAAGAGTGGCTACAGTTGATTCCAGGCTAGAGGTAGGTAGCCATTCTAGGCTGCTAAAGCTTGTCTCGGTCTGGAGGGTATGGCAGCTTAAAGCCGCAAGCCCATAGGTCTGCAATTGCTCAAAAGTCTTTATGTCCGCAAGGATCCCAGCTCCAGCCGAGGGGTCGAATCCTGCTATACTGAGGACGAATGGATAATCTTGTAACATCGTATGATTTCTGTTAAAGGATTCGAGGCCTCCCATATGGCACCGCATAGGGCATAGTCATCGAATCCTTTATTTTTTAATTCTGTTAATCGCTGTGCATTTAGACCACCTAATGCAATCAACTTGGTCTCCTTGTTTTGTCTTTCCATACCTAGGGCTAGCTGTTCTTTTAGGCCATAGCCAGGCTTAGAGATACTGCGGTAAATCGGACTGATAAAGGCTGCTTCAAAGACTGGGTTTAACTCGTTGAACTCAGTCCAGCTGTGGGTGGAGGTGCTCAGCCGTAAATAGCCCATTTTTACCTGAGGATAAAATTCTATCCTTTCTCTTTCTGTGGATTTTAGATGTAAGTTAATCAGTCCATTATATAGTGCTATGTCTTGTTTTTGATGAACTACAATGCGCTCCTTTTCAGCATCTGAAAATGCAGACAGATAGCTGTCCTGTTCCTTATTACTGATGCTAGGCTTGCGAATATGTATCCACATTTCAGGCAAAGACAAGGCTTCTTTTAGACAAATAAGCTCTGCTGGATGATTGCTTGCTAAGGTGATCAGGCGCATGATTAACTGTATATTTCCTTGCCCTGTTCTATAAATTCTGCGGACTTCTCTTCCATAGCTACCTGTACACTATCCCGTATTTCTTGGGTGATTTTCATAGAGCAAAATTTAGGCCCACACATGGAACAGAAGTGGGCTACTTTGGCTGCATCGGCCGGCAAGGTCTCATCATGAAACTCCCTTGCGGTATCCGGATCCAAGGCTAGGTTGAACTGATCTTCCCAGCGAAATTCAAAGCGAGCCTTACTCAAGACATTGTCTCGGAACTGTGCACCCGGATGACCTTTGGCTAGGTCTGCGGCATGGGCTGCAATCTTATAGGTGATTACCCCGTCTTTTACGTCCTTCTTGTTGGGAAGTCCTAAGTGTTCCTTAGGCGTAACATAGCAAAGCATAGCACAGCCATACCAACCGATCATTGCTGCGCCAATCGCGGAGGTGATATGGCCATAGCCTGG
>JASLCA010000332.1 GCA_030146225.1 Sphingobacterium sp.
TATGCCGATGCTGTAAAGCCTTTATAGTAAAAAGAGGTGCCGATGACGCCTTCAACTTTTGGATCCATATTACCTACTACTACCTCATCATCATAATTGTGAACAAAGGTTTGTTGGCCCTCTTTTGTTAAGAAAATCTCTCTTCCTGTGGCTGGATCAATCCCTAAAGATCGTACTGCCCAAAGATCAGCGGGACTTCCACCATCATAGTAACGAATCAAATTCCGACTCTTATTGTCTTGATTAAACTTATCCAAGGCTGTACCAATATTCTGGTAGGTAGATTTTAACTGTCTTAAATTTAGGTTGACGCGCCAATTAAAATCCTGTTTCTTAATAAGGGTATAATCCGTGATAAGTGTAAGCCCTTTGGTCGTCTGTCCACCTAGGTTCTGCGGCATACTGTTCGTTCCGGTTGAGGTCGGCAACCCGACAAATACCAATAGCGGATCGGTCTTCTTATTGAAATAATCAAAGTTAAAGCGTAACCTTTTATCCAGTACTTCTAAGTCAAAGCCAACATTTCTATCGAGGGTTTTCTGCCATTGGAGTCCGCTATTGCCAAAATTGCTTAAGATAACACTTGATCCAAATGGATTACGATTCTCATTGTTGTAGCGATATACCCGCATGGAGATGTAATCATTAAAATTCTGATTTCCTGGATTCCCAATAGATCCGCGGATTTTCAAAAAGTTGATCCAATTTAGTGAAGACTCTTTGATAAAGGATTCATTATGTATATTCCAAGCCAAGCCTAAGGACCAAATCGTAGTAAATTGTTTATCTGCTCCATAGACTGAGGAACCGTCCGCTCGTACAGTAGCATCCACCAAATATCTGTTGTCGTAACTGTAACCCGTGTTAAAAAACATACTTGCACTACGACGCTTGCCCTCTTGATAGTCTGGTCTATCACCTTCTTTAAAACCTAAGGCAAATTTAGAATTCGTAAACTCGTCGTCGACAAAGCCACGTACCGTATAGCCGCTTGATAAATTGGAGGCTTGTTCCATACGCATACCAGCAACCATATTTAGCATGTGCTTCTCTTTCAGAAGCTTGCCATAGGTCAGACTCATGTCGCCATCGTATTTCATGATTTTGCCATTGGTCTCTTTATAGCGCCCTTGTAAAAGCTCGCTGACACCTGCAAATTCAGCGTTAAATGGAGATAGGAATGCTTCCGATCGCTCGGATAATTGATGTAGACCGATACGAGTACGGAAACGCAACTCATCGACAATGCGCCAATCCATTTCAAACTGGTTGGTAAATCCCTGGGATGTAGACTTATTCACATTATTATTATTCATATCATACAAAGGATTGTAGATATTAATATCTTTCATACTGAATGTAGCCAAATCCAAATAACGGATATTCTCCATTACCTTATCAATACCGCCCTGTTCATTGTACATACGATGATATGGATTTGCTCTAGAGAATCTAGAAAATGGGATGGACTCCCGATTGGCAACAACATGATCAACATTTAAAGAGTTACTAAATGACATTCTGCCCTTACGATAGATCAAACGCACATTACCGTTAGTTACACCACGCGAGGATCCTTTCATCACTCCCTTGGTATCGCCATAGCTTAAGGAAGCACTATAGCGTAAATTCTGGTCTCCGCCTTCTGCAAATAGATCATGTCGTTGATTGACTGCTGTCCGCAACGGCTCGTTGACCCAATAGGTATCCACACCCCGGGCTACTTCTTTCATACGATTGAAGTACTTCAGCTCATTATCCTCATTTAGAATATTGCCATTGGCATCCAAACTTCCATAGAAAAAGGATAACTTTTCGTACTCCAATTTCTCCGCAGAATTCATGAGGTTGTAATCTGTTAGGTCCGCAAAATTGACCGAAGAATTTAAATTATAATTGATTCTTAACTCACCAGCTGCAGGGCGCTTACTCTCAACTACAATTACTCCGTTGGCGGCTTTAGAGCCATAGATCGCGGTAGCAGCTGCATCCTTAAGAATAGTGATGCTTTCAATACGATCCATACTAAAGTCACTGATCACTTGTAAGCTAGATTCAAAACCATCCAAGATAAACAAAGGCTGATTTGGATTGGAGCTGAACTCCTCGGTCAAGCCGATTACGCTACTCTTTCCTCGGATTTCTATATCTGGAAGTCGATTGGGATCCGATCCGAAGATATTATTGTCTGCAATAGCAATAGAAGGGTCTAAAGTTTTTAAGCTCTGTAGAATATTTTGATTCCCAATCATCTTCAACTCTCTTGCAGTATAGGTAGTCGCAGAGCCTGAGAAACTTTCCTTCTTACGTTGGTAGATCCCCGTTACTACGGCTTCTTTAATATGCTCGACATTACTTTTTAGGGATACAGTAATATTCGATTGGCTTTTGATCACAACTTCTGTACTGATCATCCCTATATATGAAAAACTTAAGATTGGATTTTGTAATTCATCTGGAATAGTAATACTAAAAGCACCTTTATTATCAGTAAGCACATCATTTCGATTGCCTTTAACACGTACAGTAACTCCAGTCATCGGCTCATGGGTAGATTCATTTAAGACGATCCCTTGAACTGTTCTTGCCTGTTGAACCGCTTTAAGATTCCCGTGGGCAGGCAGTTGCTTTACAGGGATATTTTTCTTCGTTAAGGATATGGTTTTATCTTCTACAGAATAAGTAATCGCTTTGTTTGCTAATACTTTTTGTAAAAAGTCTTCCAAAGGCATATTCTGCACATCAATACTGACTTGGCCAACTTCGTCCATAATATGTTTGGAGCTAAAGATGCTATATCCACTTTGAAGTCGAATAGCATTTGCTACTTGATTAAAAGGAATTTTAGCCCCTTTTAATGTAATGTTCTGAGAATAGCTAACCGAATTAAAGGATAAAAAGATTCCACTTAACAAAAGGGAGCTACTTCTTACTACTCTTTTAAAGTAAAGATTATTCATTAATAGATATTAATAGGTGGTTAATGGTTGGTTAAATAATTTCGCTGAAGCTAGATAACGTAAGCTCAGTCTGCATTCAGATTTCAGGAGAGAATAACATGTAGATCATTTTTTAGATAAATATAGGTTTGTTAATAAATAGTTAGTTTTCGTTTTTCTTTATCCAGCTTATAGTGCACATTGGATGCATCTAATACCCGTAAGACAAGACTAAGGTTTTGGTTTCGGAAGGCATCCCCGGCAAGTTCAACATGCGGCACAGCACTTTGATATTCAATATCTAAATTGTACCATCGGCCAAGCTCATCCATAATAGTTTTAAAAGGTTTGTTGTCAAAACTAAATTTATTGTTTCTCCAAGCAAGCTCATCCGCTAAATCTATACGTTTCTTATGTATACCATCTTTGG
>JASLCA010000348.1 GCA_030146225.1 Sphingobacterium sp.
GATTTAGCGGATAAGCCCTTAATTGATGAAATATTTAAAGAACGTCGGAGAGAATTAATGGGCGAAGGCTGGCGTTTTTATGATTTAATACGCTTGAATAGAATAAAACCTGAAAATCTCGCTATTACAGAATTAATTGCTAGAAATGGGATCTATTGGCCCATTTCCCAGACGGTTCTGCGGAATAACAAACACATTAAACAAAATAGTTACTGGAATTAAATTGGATGGATATGAAATATTTATATGGATTACTGTTAAGTGTAGTTTCTTTAATAGGCTTGGTAAGCTGCCATAAGGCAGATAACTACTACTATAATTTTAAGCAAGAAGAGCAAATGTTCGATGCTGTGATCTATGATTACCTTATGCAACAGCCTGGAATCTATGATTCCTTGGCAATTGTGCTTGAACGTCTCCCTAGCTTAAAAAGCAAATTAAGTGATAAGAATAAGCATTTAACTTTTTTTGCTGCAAATAATCGATCCTTCTCCTTGGCAATTGCTAACCTGAACAATGCTAGGCGGCTTAGGGACTTAGCTCCTATGTATCTAAGTGATATAAGTGTTGATATTCTTGAAGTTTTAATGCATCGCTATGTCTTTGATAAACCTTATAAGGTGGCCGACTTCGAGACCTACCTAGATGGTAGGAGTCTTAACTCCTCTAAATTCGATTATGAAATGCATGTATTCTATATGTTGCTCAGCTCTTCTGGGCTGGAGCAAGGAGGGCGTCAGCAGCTTGTTTTCTCTGATGTAAACAACTCTATCTATCAAAGGTATTGGAATAGTACGACCACCGAGACGGTTAATTTTAATACCCAAAATGGGGTGATTCATACATTAACTGCTCGCCATGAGTTTGCGTTCGGTAAGTTAGTTTCTTATTAATCAAGACTTTAATATATGAAATTTATACAGATAAACATTCAATACAGCTGGCTGATCAACTCTATTATGCTATTGCATTTTTTGGGGATTATGCTTTCTTGTACCTCCTTTGTTCCAGATGATTTGGACTCTTTGGGGGATGATATCGTTATTACAACCAAGGAATTTTCACCCTATATGGGGCGAGTCACAACCTTCGAAAATACTTTTAACGTTAGCAGTAAGTCTACCTTACCCTTAAATTTTAAAGTTATGGGAATGCGTACAGCAGATGGGGTTCCTGCTCCCGAGCTGCTAGAGAACTATCCTGTAAAAGTTTGGACGGCACTTTATACTGGTCAGGAGCGTAGTTTAGCAGAGATTAATAAAAAACGTAAGATTGAATACAGACCGCTTTTAGAGATACAGGCAAAAAGCGGAGATTTGACCTTCTGGAATGCAGGCAGCTCTTCTCTAATCAATACTTTGCCTATGGAGGGCTACTTATTTGATATAGAAGTTGAAAATACCGGCGGAAGACGTTATTTCCGAAATTTAGCTTTAAACCCTAAGAAAGAACGTGATTATGAGCCTTCCCAGTATGATGATCTTTTGGGGATTGCTAAAAACTCTTACCTGCGCGTACCACTTGCAATAAACTTATTTGGGGAAAGAACTGATTTGCCTATTTCAGATATTCGGATGTATATTTTTGAAAATAAGGAGATTACTGCTGAAACTAGTAGTTTAAGATTTAGTGTGCTCGATTCATTAGGCAATGCTATAGATATCCGAAAATTTAAAGAGACTGATTTTGAAAACTTAATACATGGTTTTAATCACCGTTTCGAAGATGGTAAAGTAATCTATGATGTTGCTTATCCAATCCCATTAATTACCTACCCAACTCGCTATACGAATTACTCTGGGAGTGTTGCCCGTGCAAATTTAAAGTTCAATAGGATATGGAAAGGAGGCTTCCGAATTGAAGCTTATTTGCTTTTTGATTTTGCAATTTTTAGAGAAGGGCATTGGGAAATTCAGATACGATTTAATGGGGAATCTCCAAATTTTGAAAACGAACAGTAAATGCTAACCATATGAAAAAGATTTTATTAGTTCTTCTACTATTAAATATATATAGCCTGCATGTGCTAGCACAAGAGCTTACCATTACGGGCACTGTGCGTGATGAACAGCGCAAAGCAGTAGTAGGCGGTACGCTTATAGCTATACCAAGTGGTAAGCGTCTGGGCTTAACGCGTGAAAATGGGAGTTTTAGCGTTAAGATTCCTGGAGGTACAACTAGTATGCGATTGAGTCATTTAAACTATGAAGATGTAGTAGTTCAGCTTATCGCTGGGAAGACATCTTATGAAGTGCATATGAAAGAACGTAGCCATGAGATTGAGACGGTTACCGTTGGCTATGTAGCACGGAAAAAGGCAACCCTGACAGGCTCTGCTATTGTTATTAAGGCTGATGAGATTAAAGATGCTCCGGCAGCAAATTTCACGGATCTTTTACAAGGTCGTGTACCTGGTCTAAATGTGCAATTGAATACGGGTACCCCAGGGGTACGTGGGTCTATGTCCTTGCGGGGATTGAATTCGGCAAATGTATCTGGGAATGGTGCAGATAGCTATATGACCAATACCTCTCCATTATTTGTAATTGATGGTGTGCCTATTGATGAAGGGAATAGTTTTGAATACGGTTTCCAGACGCAAGGTCCAGGTATAAGTCCGATTTCTATGATCCCAGTTGAAGATATTGAGGATATCACCATCTTGAAGGATGCCCAAGCTACTGCGCAGTACGGTTCGAAGGGAGCGTATGGGGTTATCTTGGTCACCACTAAAAGAGGTAACTCTAAGATTCCGATGGTTAGCTGGAGTTCTAAGTACTTTGCCAATGCAATTCCAAAATTACGCCCTGTAATCGGGGGAGTGGAGGAGCGTAGAATGCGGGTCTGGCAAACCTTACATTATGATACAACCTTAAATGCGGCCTATGATTTTATCAATGGTTCCCCGATACTAGCTGATTCCCTAAATGCTTTTTATAATAATTCCACGGATTGGCAATCCTACTTTTATGGAAATACGCTTAATCTACAACAATCATTAACGATTAGTGGGGGGGATCAGAGTTTTAATTACAAGGTCGCTCCGGGGTATTTTAAGGAAAAGGGAATTATTCAAAATACGGGCTATACGCGGTATACGATGAATACAAATATGCAGTATAGGCCTAGCCCGAAGTTTTTAATGGCAGCCCATATGAATGTGAATATGGTTCGCAATAGCATGGGCTCAGGCAATGCTTATGAGCAGTCAGGCGTAGCCTCTGGTGCAAATACCACCTCTTTGTTTCCTTCGCCCTCCATATTTTCAGGTAGTTATGAATCTATAGCGGCCACCAATGTGGTTAATGATAATAAGACAGGAGCTGCCAACACGCAGTTGCAGCTTGAGTACCAGTTTTTTAGTGGATTGCGAGCAACCTCCATGCTGAGTTATAGATATGATATAGCCAGTCAAGATCGTTTCACTCCTGAGATTTTAAATTCCGGGGAAAGCTTGATCGAAGTCTACAACGATAGACGGAATAAGATGTATAATCGAAATATGCTTCAATTCAATCATGCTTTTAGAGATTCTAGGCACTTATTGAATGCCTATTTATTTAATGAAGTTGAGGTAAGTAAATTTAGAGCTGATGCAGTCCGATTATACGGGACAGGCTCGGATCGTATACAGTCTGGAATTAGCTATAATACAAGACGCACTGGAGGCGGAGTCTTGGATAATTTGAACCATTTTAGATCGGCTAGTTATGCCGCGCAATTGATGTATCAATTTGGGGAGAAGTATATTGTAGAGCTATCGTATAGGTTGGATGGGAATTCCAATCGCGGCTCTTCAAATCTTTGGTCTGAAAACCCTGCTGTGGGGCTTAGGTGGAATTTCGGAAAGGAAGCCTTTATGTCCAATCTTGAATGGCTAAGCAACGCTAATTTAAGGTCGAATTGGGGGAGAAATACGGTTCCAACAGGTACAATTTATGATGCTTATGGAAAGTATGAGATGTCTGTTAATACCTATAATGGTCAATCTACAGTAGGCGTCAATTTAAAGTCATTGCCCAATATATTTTTAGAACCTATCGTGACAACACAATGGAGTTCCATGCTGGATTTAGGCTTTTTAAACGATCGCTTGACTTTATCCTATGAAGTTTATTATAAGCAGGTAGATAAGGAGTTGGCACCTTTAAAGCTTGCCGATATAAATGCATTTGAAGAGTTGAAGCTGAATAGTCAGTCTATTGTGAACATAGGGCAAGAGCTCTATGCATTCTATCGACCCAACTTTAAAAATCAAAATTGGAAGGCTACAGTATATGCAAATGCCTCTTTGAATAGAGATTATTTAGCCAACATGGTAGGTGATTTTAGGCAGGAAATTATTGGTACTGATCTAGCCTATGTCAAGATTTTGAAGCGCTTGGGCCGCAATACCTTATCTAATGTTTTGTACCATTATCGTGGGGTCTATAAGAGTGATGATGATGTTCCTGTCAATCCCGCGACTGGCTTGCGATATCGAGCAACCACGAATATGGGTGAAGAGTACTTCTTTCGCGCCGGGGACCCTATTTTCACGGATTTAAATGGCGATTATATACTGGATGAACGGGACTTGGTTATCGCTGGGAATTCTCAACCCAGGGTTACCGGTGGATTCGGGGGGACCGTTCAGTATAAAGGCTGGAGTTTACAAACAGCTTTTGTATACAATATGAAAAGGGATATCATCAACCTGGCTTTGGCAGATGGTTTTAGAAATTATTATGATCCTAGAAATCAACATTCTAGAGTTCCATTAGATAAATATAGTTTCTACAGTGATCCAAATCTGGAGGCTGATTATCCTAACCCCTTTGACTTTAGGCGGGCAAATATTATCGACCCATTTAGACGAAATTCTACGCTTTTTCAAGAGGACGGGTCTTATTTGAAATTTCAATCAGCTACAATTTCTTTTAATTTCAACAGAGAAAGGATAAAACGCATCATGAATATTTCAGGACTTCGACTTTTGTTTACAGCCTCTAATATCTACACTTTCTCCAAATATTCAGGGCCGGATCCGGAGCTGGTTACGGCAATGGGTTTTGACAATTCCAATGGCTATCCGCGCGCAAGGTCCTTTACACTTGGATTAGATGTTCAATTTTAAATGCTAAAGATATGAATAGGTTAAGAATAGTACTACTGACATTTATAGCTGTTTTTTTAAATTCTTGTGGTAAGGAATTTTTAACAGTACGTCCGATAGATGATTTAACGGGAAATAATTTTTGGCAGACTCCGGCCGATGTGCGGATGTTTGTACAGGGCATTTATGCTGACTTTCGACATGCCACGATGAACCACGCTTTTTTTCCTGCCACAGGTGATTTAAGAGCAGCGCCTACCGTCCGGAATCCTGGCTCAAACGGGGCAGGGCCATTTATGAATCATATAACCTATTTAAGGTTTAATGATTTGAATGCATTATTTATTCAATATTCAAATCCATCTCGAGATTATGGGGTAAATAATGATTTTTTCGGCTTTAATAATATTCGAAATTGGAGCCGTTTTTATAGAGTTATCGCAAAAGCCAATATGGCTATTTATGAAATTAAACGGCTAGAAAATGTGCTGTCCGAACAATCGGAAAAGCAAATAATTGGCGAATTAATCTTTATGCGGAATCTTTCCTATTTTTTCCTTGTGCGCCTATTTGGGGATGTTCCATATTATACACAGGCCTACCATGAAAAATCTATAGGTCGCAGTCCTATGCTTGAAGTTTTGGAAAATGTTTATCTCGATATGCAAGCTGTTTATCAAGATATGCCTTGGTCTTATGAGGACCCAACCATTGTCGGAAATCGCGCTAATCGGGGGGGAGCCATTGCTTTAATGATGCATGTAAATATGTGGTTGGCTGGCTTTTCGGAGTCTGCAAGAGGGCAATATTATGAGCGTGTGGAATTATTGGGAAAGGAATTGATGGAAAATAATAATGGGGCTTACCAGCTTTTACCGCTTAATGAAACCAAGCAGATTTTCAAAGGACGAACAAAGGAAGGACTCTTTGAGATTGTACAAAACTACAACTATGGAGAGTTGTTTCATATTTCGGCCACCTATGCCGACTATGTCTTAAGAGCTCCTTATAAGTCGCTTATTACAGCTTCATACATGCATTATGACCCTAAATTTATGAAGAAGATGTATCCGGAAGATGCTGTAGATGAGCGGAAGACTTTTTGGTTTCAAGAGGATATTTATGCCACCAATAGTCGCTTTGTTTTCTTAAAATATGCTAACATCTTCGTGGATGAAGGGGAAGATGGGAACCCGGATGACAATGCCATTGTCTTTCGGTACGCGGATGCTATACTCTTGCGTGCGGAAGCACTAGCTGCCTTGGAGCGGGATCAGGAAGCAAGAACTATGCTCAATATTGTGCGTGAACGGGCAAAGGCTGTGCATGTAGAACTTGTTGGGGATGAACTAAAAGATGCTATCTATTGGGAACGCGTCCGGGAGCTTTTGGGGGAAGGGCATTTTTTTTATGATCTGGTGCGTACCAAGCGTATTCTTAGTTCTGACTACACCTTGAATCCATTTAGCTTAGCGGCTTTTAATCGGGGCGCATGGACTTGGCCCATTGATCCCAAAGCCTTGGTAAACAACCCCTATATAAAATTAAATACCTATTGGAACAATTAAAATTAGCGTTATGAAAATAAATATTTTTAGAAATCTACTTTTAATCACTTGTATAGGCCTGTTAGTGCTGTCTTGTAAAGATAATTACTTTATAGATTCGGGGCTGCATAAAGCCAAGTATGAGGGTTCTGTTTTAGACTATATCAAGATGCGAAAGGATGTCTTCGATTCCTTGCATACGGTGATAAAGCTAGCGGGATTAGAGTCTGTACTGGAACAAGATGGAGTAACATTTTTTGCGCCAGGAGATCCTTCAATTCGGAAGGTAATGTATGGCTTAAATGAATATTTACACTTAGTGGGGCGGGATACATTATTCCGATTAGAGCAGGTTGATCCAGCAGTATGGCGGGAGTATCTTTCGATGTACATCTTTAATAATACGTATTTATTAAAGGATATTCCTCAAGTAGATACGATGAATTTTAATGTTTTTCCTGGACAGGGCTATGTCTCTATTGCGGGTCAGAAGTTAAATCTAGGTGTGAACTTTAATGACGTGGTTTCCGAGATTCGAAAGGATGAGTTTCAGCACGTAAAGTATGCCGGCTACCGACAGCTGTTTATTTCATATATCCATAACAGCAGCAATACTGGGGCAAATGGAGGTTTGGTCAATGCTCCTGTAGCAAGTTCAGATATACAAACCAAGAATGGGGTGATTCATGCTTTGGAATATAGGCGGCATACCTTTGGATTTGTCACCTACAACTTTATTAGTTCAGCAGTAAATAAAGGTTTGATTTATAATTAATGGTATGAAAAGAAACTCAACTGTAAACAAACTGCTTATTGTAATATGGAGTTTAGCCGTTTTTTACGCCTGCAAGACTCCCATCAATGGCTTGGGCGAAGATCCATATGCTGGCGGAAAGCATTCGCTAGGGATTGTTTTTGAGCGTCTAAATCGACCTCTGCCCGCTGTAAGACCTCATGAACTTTTAGAAGTTTCGGTAAGGGGGCTGCTCAAATATAAAGAAGAACTAGAAGTACTTATTAATGAGGAACGCTCGGAAGTTATCTCCCTAACGGACTCCACATTACGTGTTCGCGTGCCTAGTAAGGTTGCTTCAGGCGGCCTCCAAATTAAGATTAATGAACAAGTTTTTTTTGGTCCA
>JASLCA010000368.1 GCA_030146225.1 Sphingobacterium sp.
TCGATGATACGGAATAATAAGACCGCGGATCTTCCGGGTCGACATTGGTAGGGCAGACAATTACCTCAGCGCCAAAGGCTCGTAAGGCATCCACCTTTTCCTTGGATTGCTTGTCGGTGGTGGTAAAGATACAGCGGTAGCCTTTGACAACAGCCGCCATCGCCAAGCCCATGCCTGTATTACCAGAGGTGCCTTCAATAATGGTCCCTCCAGGCTTTAACAAGCCCGATGCCTCAGCATCTTCAATCATCTTGATCGCCATGCGATCCTTGATGGAGTTCCCAGGATTTGTTGTTTCTATTTTTGCAAGGATCGTACCTTTTATGCCTTTGGTCACCGTATTGAGCTTCACCAAGGGGGTGTTGCCTATGGTTTCCAAAATATTGTTGTACCACATACTGTTTATAGCTTAGTTTCTACTAAAGTACTCTTTTTTTAAAACTTTAGATGCTTCACAGTCTGGCCATTATTGATCATCTGCTTTAAGGCTTCAATTCCGATAGTCAAGTGAGTCTCCACATATTTTGCGGTCACTGACAAATCACTTTCAGCCGTTTTAACGCCCTCAGGAACCATAGGTTGATCAGATACCAGTAACAATGCGCCAGTCGGGATTTTATTGGCAAAGCCTACACTAAAGATGGTCGCTGTTTCCATATCCACTGCCATCGCTCGTATGGACTTGAGGTACTTCTTAAAGACTTTGTCATGCTCCCACACCCGACGGTTGGTCGTATAGACCGTTCCAGTCCAATAATCCCGGGCATGATCTCTAATTGTAGTAGAGATGGCCTTTTGTAGGGCAAAGGCTGGGAGGGAAGGCACCTCTGGTGGGAAGTAATCATTGGATGTACCTTCACCACGAATAGCGGCTATAGGCAGGATTAACTCCCCAACGGGGATTTTCTTCTTTAAGCCCCCTGTCTTTCCTAAGAAAAGCACCGCTTTGGGATTGACAGCTGATAGTAGATCCATAACCGTAGCGGCCATAGGACTTCCCATACCAAAGTTAATAATGGTGATTCCACCAGCAGAACATGCTTGCATCGCCTTGTCCTCCCCATAAATGGCTGCATTATCATGCATTTCGGAAAACATTTTCACGTACTTGGAGAAGTTGGTCAATAGGATATAAGGCTCGAAATCCTCCAAAGCACAGCCGGTATAACGCGGTAGCCAGTTGTTAACAATATCTTTTTTTGATTTTAGTCCGGGAGTAATTGGGGTATCCTCCATTTTCTTTTTTCTCATTTTCTTTGTTTTTTAAGTTTATACGCGCCATCCGAAAGGTTTACCGTCGTTTCCAAAGCTTGTCCTTAGCTAGGGGTTTTCATCTCGGAAGTCATGCTTCACAGCAGATGGTTCAATTTGTTTGTAGACAAAAAACCCTCACAGATGCGAGGGTTTTTAGCTTAAGCTACTTTAAGTTTCTTAATGTCCGACTTGGCGATTTTTTGCTTTGCATAATCTAAGGTGATATGCAGGGTTTTCTTCTCCTCCTTGTCTTCTCTAGTAGGTGTTTCGAACATGGCATCTAGCATAATTGCCTCGCAGATGCTACGTAGTCCACGTGCGCCTAATTTAAACTCCCAAGCTTTATCCACAATAAAGTCAAATACAGCAGGGTCAAACTGTAGCTCTACATCTTCATATTCAAACAACTTCATGTATTGCTTAACCAGCGCATTTTTAGGCTCGGTAAGAATACTCAGTAGGGTTTCTTTGTCCAATGGATTTAGATAGGTCAATACCGGTAATCTTCCGATTAACTCAGGGATCAAACCATAGTTCTTTAAATCCTGAGGCGTAATGTATTTGTACAAGTTGGCCAAGTCGATATCTTCATCGTCCTCTTTCATCTTATAACCTACAGTCTGGGTTCTCAGTCTATTGGCGATTTTCTTCTGAATCCCGTCAAATGCACCACCACAGATAAACAAGATGTTATTTGTGTTGACAGATATCATCTTTTGATCTGGGTGCTTACGACCACCCTGTGGGGGTACGTTTACATTGGTACCTTCCAGAATCTTAAGTAGTGCTTGTTGTACACCTTCTCCTGAAACATCTCTGGTAATCGAAGGATTGTCACTTTTACGTGCAATCTTATCGATCTCATCGATATAAATAATGCCTCTTTCAGCGGCAGCTACATCATAGTCTGCGGCTTGTAGGAGACGGGTTAAAATACTCTCCACATCCTCCCCAACATAACCAGCTTCTGTCAAGACAGTCGCATCTACAATACAAAATGGAACATTCAATACCTTAGCAACAGTCTTTGCCAAGAGGGTTTTTCCTGTTCCCGTTTCGCCGACAACGATTAGATTGGATTTTTCAATCTCAATATCATCCTTTTCCACCTTTTGGTTTAACCTTTTGTAGTGGTTGTAAACAGCTACCGCAATCACTTTCTTCGCATCATCTTGTCCAATAACATATTGGTCAAGATGCTCCTTAATCTCTATAGGACGAATAAGTTCAATTGCCGTTTGTAGGGTCTTGTTTTTACGTTGTTTTAACTCCTCAACCAAGATTTCTCCTGCCTGAGTAACACAGCGATCACATATATGAGCACCGTCGCCAGCAATAAGCATTTGCGCGTCATTCTTATTAATACCACAGAATGAACAACGGACGTCTTTATTGGTCGTTTTACTCATCGATTATTTTGTTTCTTTTTTGGCTTCTAAGATCTCATCAATCATACCAAATTCTTTGGCTTCTGAAGCGATCATCCAGTAGTCACGATCAGAAGACTTTTCAACCCATTCATAGGATTGTCCAGAATGCTCTGCAAGGATCGTGTATAATTCTCCTTTTAGCTTTAACATTTCGCGTAAGTTGATCTCCATATCTGAAGCTACACCCTGTGCGCCGCCAGATGGTTGGTGAATCATTACCCTAGAGTGCTTTAATGCGGCTCTTTTTCCTTTGGCACCTGCGACCAATAATACAGCTCCCATAGAA
>JASLCA010000387.1 GCA_030146225.1 Sphingobacterium sp.
GCCTATTTTCCCAAGTCCGGCCAATTATGAGGCGCAGCAAGGTAATTTTCGAATTAACAAGCAAACGGCTATTGCATTTAATGATTTCTTTAAACAGGAAGCTGGCATGCTACAGGATGAATTGTCAAGCTACCTAGGGAATCGCCTAACTGTGAAACCCACTAAAGCGCAAGCTAAGAATAGCATAACATTTCGTAAAGAAGTTGGCTTGGGGAAGGAGGCCTATCGCATGGTTATCAGCAAGACAGGCATTCAAATCGGAGCCAGTTCTAGGGCAGGAGCGTTCTATGCTATTCAGTCCTTAAAGACAATGCTGGATCCTAATTTAAGATCGGATGTTACGGTTCAGGAAATACAGCTTCCTTGCGTGAATATTTTGGATGAACCTCGCTTTGAGCGGCGGGCTTTTATGCTTGATGTCGCCCGAAATTTTCAAAGCAAAGCACAGGTGAAAAAGATGCTGGATATTATGGCGCTTTACAAGCTTAATACACTTCATTTCCACCTAAATGATGATGAAGGTTGGCGTTTGGAAATCCCTGCACTTCCTGAATTAACAGCGGTGGGAAGTCAGCGTGGTCATCTTTGGGATAAGGGGAAGTCCAACTTAGGTCCGTCTTACGGCTCTGGGGCATTTACAGGCGAGCATCCAAGTAGTGGCTTCTATACGAAGGAGAACTTTATGGAGATCCTAAACTATGCAACTGCACGACATATACAGGTTATTCCGGAGATCGAAACCCCTGGTCATGCGCGGGCGGCGATTAAGGCTATGCAGGCTAGACACGATCATTATATGGCGGCGGGCAATCCGCTGGAAGCTAGGAAATACTTGTTAAGGGATACCAGCGACCTCTCGGTCTATCGCTCTGTACAAAAGTGGAATGATAATGTTATGGACGTATCCATGCCATCGGTCTATAATTTTCTGGAACTCGTAACCCAAGAGATTGTGGCCACCTATAAGGAAGCAGGTGCCCCTTTAGAAAGCATACATTTTGGTGGGGATGAAGTTCCGCAAGGGGTATGGGAGAAATCCCCTTCAGTCCATAAGTTTATGCAAGAAAATCCTACAATTAAAGGGAATAATGATCTTTGGGATTACTTTTTTGATAAAGTGCATCATATCCTTGCCAAGCACAATTTATATGTGTCGGGCTGGGAGGAAGTTGGCTTACATAAGCTAACAGCCTCGGATGGCAAAAAATACTGGGAGCCTAATGCGAAATTTAAGGGACGTAATATCCACCTTAATGTTTGGAATAATCTTTTAGGCAATGAGGATTTAGCGTATAGACTGGCAAATGCTGGATATAAGGTTGTTTTGTCCTTTGTAAATAATTTCTATATGGATATGTCCTACTATAAGCGTTTTGATGAGCCCGGTTTTTATTGGGGGGGCTTTATAAGTTTGGACAAGCCATTTAGTTTTATCCCATATGATTACCTCAAGAATCAACAAAAGAATTACTTAGGCAGGCAGCTTAGCCCTAAGGTGCTTAAGGAATCCGTAAAGCTTACTGCTGAAGGCCGTAAGAATATTGTAGGGCTTCAGGCTTTACTTTGGTCAGAGACCATTAAGTCACCTGAGGCTATGGAGTATATGATATTCCCGCGTGTTCTAGCCTTCGCTGAAAAAGCCTGGGCTAAGGAGGCTGCCTGGGAAGTGGAATCGGACAGTACCCAGGCTGCCTCCATGTACAAGGAGTCTTTAAGTGATTTTTATTCCATTCTGGGAGCCCGTGAATTGAAAAGACTAAATCATTATCATGGAGGCGTTAATTTTCGAATTCCTAGTCCTGGATTGAAGCTGCTTGCTGGCAAGGTGCATGCTAATATGGAGCTTCCTGGCTTTACTATTCGCTACAGCTATGACGGCTCGTTGCCAACTGTAAACAGCCCCGTATATAATTCAGCAATTCCAATGCAGGAAAAACTTGTATTTAGTGCGTTTGACGACTTGGGGAGAAGTAGTCTACCATCCTATATAAACCTAAATTAAACCTAGATTAATGAAAAATCAAGAGCAGGCAATTGCCCCTAAGTCTTTGAGCAAGCGGGATAGTATAGTTTCTATGTCCATTATTGGCTTGTTGTTTTTTATCTTCGGATTTGTAACTTGGATAAATGCAATTCTAATACCTTATTTTAAGATTGCATGTGAACTCAATAACTTTGAATCCTACTTAGTCGCTTTTGCCTTTTATATCGCTTATCTAGTGATGTCACTGCCAGCGGCATACATCCTAAAACGAATTGGCTTTAAGCGAGGCATGATGCTGGGCTTTCTGGCAATGGCACTAGGCGCTGCTCTTTTTGTTCCAGCAGGCTTTGGCAGGATCTACCCTTTGTTCTTAACGGGGCTATTCACCTTGGGCATCGGTCTGGCCATATTGCAGACTGCAGCCAATCCTTATATTACCATTCTGGGTGACAAGGAGCGGGCTGCACAAAGGTTTAGTATTATGGGTATCTGTAATAAGCTAGCGGGCATTATTGCACCGCTCTTATTTGCAGCAGTTATCTTAAAACCTACCGACAATGAGCTTTTTGAGCAAATAAACCTTATGCAAGGCATTGAAAAGGCCGAAGCCTTAGACGCCTTGATTGCACGTGTAATTGTACCCTATGCTGTGGTCGCGGTCGTGCTTCTGGTCTTGGGTATATTTGTTCGTTATTCCCCCTTGCCAGAGATTGATACCGACACGGAAGATGCGACCTTGCTCCAGACGAATAAGGATAAAAAAAGCATCTTAGACTTTCCGCACCTTGTTTTAGGAAGTGTAGCCATTTTCTTCCATGTAGGCTCACAGGTTATAGCTGTAGACAGTATTATTAATTATGTTGCAGATACTGGGGTCCCATTTATGGAGGCCAAGGTGTTTCCTTCCTATACCTTGACTGCCACCATAGTTGGCTATTTATTAGGTATAACCTTTATCCCCAAATTATTAAGCCAACTGACTGCATTAAAAATATGTACTGTACTTGGCCTTATCTTTAGCTTCTTGGTGATTTTTCTACATGGAGAGGTAAGTGTATTGGGACATAGCACCGACATCTCCGTGTGGTTTATTGTATTGCTTGGATTTGCCAACTCAATGATCTGGGCAGGGGTATGGCCATTGGCTTTGGATAACCTCGGCCGATTTCTTAAAGTAGGGGCTTCCTTGCTTATTATGGCGCTTTGTGGAAATGCGATAATGCCCTTGTTGTATGGCTACTTTGCAGATATGTATAGCTTAAAAGCAGCATACTGGGTTTTAATTCCATGTTATGCTTATTTAATATTTTATGCCTTTCATGGCTACCGCATAAAAAAATGGACCTTTTAGGTCCTTTTTTTTTATAGCATCTTGCCCATTGTGGATGCGCGAACGATTAGTTCCGTTTTCAATGTTATAATTTGGTAATCTATAATGTCAGCATCATTATCCTCAATCTGCCGAATCACAAGCTTAGCCGCAGACTCACCCATTTGAAAAGCACGATCATTAATTGTGGTCAGGTTGGGCTCCACAATTTGAGAAATGGGGTAATCACTAAAGCCAACTACTGCCACCTTTTCAGGAACACTAATCTTATGCTTATTTAAGGTTTGCACCATACTGGCAGCCGTATAATCATTTGCACAGAAGACCCCGTCAGGCATTTCATCCATCCCCACAAATGCCTGCGCATGAATGAGCCCTTCGGCATAGCTTAGGTTGCTTGTCTCCACAACAAGCTCCTCAATTAACGGCAGGTTATGCGCCTGTAGAGCAGCCTTAAAGCCTTCTAGTCTAGCTTTGAAAATCCCTGTAGCTTGGTTCCCAGCGATATGTGCCAGCCTTTTGCAGCCGATTTGAATCAGGTGCTCGGTAGCCATATAAGCTGACTCATAATCGTTAATCATAACCTTATTGGTCTTAAAGCTTTCTGGGGTCCGATCATAAAACACAAGGGGGATTTTAGACTTTGTAAGTTTCTTAAGGTGATCGTAATTTTTAGTCTCCATGGCTAGACACATAATAATGCCTTCCACCATCTTGGTTTGCATAATCTTTACAATTTCCTTCTCACGCGCAAATGAATCTTGGGATTGAAATATGGTTACATGGTACCCACTCTTGTAGGCATAAGCCTCAACTCCACTAATTACCCTGGAATGGAAATCAATGTCTATACGCGGAACAATAACCCCTAAGGATTTTGTCTTTTTGCTTCTAAAGCTAGAGGCAATGAAATTAGGCGTAAAGCCCAGCTTCTCAGCTTTCTCATGAACGAGGCGTTTAGTAGCCTCACTAATGCCCGGATGATTTGCTAAGGCCCTAGATATGGTCGAGGCAGATAGATTTAACTCTTTAGCCAGATCTGTTATGGTCACGCGCGATTCCCGTTTTTTCTTCATGCTTTACTTAAATATTATTTCTTTTCCAGTTCGGTTGGGTCTAAAGGATATGTTAGAACTCCCTAATAATTTCGAAGATATGTAATTCTTTTGTTTTATCTCATTAAATAAACGCAAATCGGCTTGTGCAATTAAGCCTATAGTTTAATTTATCTCTTTGTAACAAACGTTTGCATTGATTTGTGTTAATTTTAATGATTATCATGATTTTTACAAAACAAATAAACAACGATATATTTTAATAAAAGTGCTTA